>CAZHPL010000096.1:0-7921 GCA_964534495.1 uncultured Lishizhenia sp. | reverse complement strand
GAAACGTGAACAGCTTCAATCACATTTTGTCCTAAACGCGGACCATTTGGAATTGGAATTTCCAGTTTAGCTTCTTTTTCACGTGCGTCTTCTGACAATAATTTATCATAATTCTGTAAACGAGCCTTGCTTTTTGCTTGACGCGCTTTCGGATTCATGCGCACCCATTCCAACTCTCTTGCCAACATTTTCTGACGTTTCGACTCTGTTTTTTCTTCATCTGCCAGACGTTTTCCTTTTTGCTCTAACCACGAAGAATAATTTCCTTTCCACGGAATACCTTCACCTCGGTCTAACTCCAAAATCCAACCCGCCACATTGTCCAAGAAATAACGGTCGTGGGTTACCGCAATCACTGTCCCTTTATATTGTTGTAAATGTTGCTCCAACCAGTCAATGGATTCTGCATCCAAGTGGTTCGTTGGCTCATCGAGTAATAAAATATCCGGATTTTGTAACAACAAGCGACACAGGGCAACTCGTCTTTTTTCACCACCTGACAAAGTGGAAATCAATTGATCATCCGGTGGACAACGTAAAGCGTCCATCGCTCTTTCTAACTTATTGTCAAGCTCCCAAGCGTCCAAAGCATCAATTTTATCTTGAATTTCACCTTGACGTGCAATCAACTTGTCCATTTTATCGGGATCGTTCAACACTTCTTCATCCATAAAAGCGGCATTGATTTCTTCGTATTCGTTCAACACATCCACCGTTTCTTGAGCACCTTCCATCACGACTTCTTTCACCGTTTTGTTCGGATCTAATTCAGGTTCCTGGGGAAGATAGCCAACGGAATAACCTGGAGAAAAAACAACATCCCCTTGATAGGCTTGGTCTAAACCAGCAATGATTTTCATTACAGTTGATTTTCCTGAACCATTCAAACCAATGATACCAATTTTTGCTCCGTAGAAAAAGGATAAGTAAATATTCTTAATGATTTGTTTTCCTTGAGGCGTCACTTTGGAAACACCCACCATCGAAAAAATGATCTTTTTATCGTCTGACATGCTTTGATTTTTGAATTACAAAGGTATTATTTTAGGGCAAAAACAAAAGGTAATCGTTCAGATTCTTTAGGTATTTTAAGCATTAAAACAACAATTGCTTCAGCGCTTTTATGCCTTTCATTTGTGCGGAAAAATTCTTCTAATTATTTAATTATCATATAGAATGAACTTTTTGGAGCTGAGTTTGTTTAATAAAATTAACGAAAACTAATCGCAAATCGAGAAGTTACAAATTCCTTTATTCCTATATTTGGAGTTTACTTTATTATATTTTTTATGCAAATTACAACAAACAAGGTAGTTTCGTTGAAGTACAAACTATCCGACCACCAAACAGGTGAATTAATTGAAGAAACAAACGAAACAAATCCATTGGTATTTTTATACGGTGTTGGTGGCTTGATTCCTGAATTTGAAGAAAACCTTGCCAACAAAACAACGGGCGACACATTTGATTTTCATATTTTGGCAGCAAATGCTTATGGTGAGCACGATGCAGAGCATATCGCAATGATACCAAGCACTGTTTTCCATGATGAAAATGGTAAATTTGATGAAGAAATGTTCCAAGTTGGTGCAATCATCCCAATGAGCGACAGTGATGGAAACCATTTGCGTGGAAGAATTGTTGAAGTGGCGAATGAGCATGTACGCATGGATTTTAATCACCCTTTAGCTGGAACAGATTTACATTTTGTTGGTGAAATCTTAGATGTTCGTGAGGCTGATGCGGAAGAATTAGCGCACGGTCATGTTCATGGCGAGCACGGACACCACCACTAGAAAACTGAAAACGAAAACGACACACAAATAATATGGCAACAATTTTTGAAACACGACTGATTGGAAACATCGGTAAAGACGCGATTGTGAAGCCGATGGAACGAGGGATTTTGGCAATTAACTTTCCGGTGGCACACAACAAAAACTGGAAAGACAAACGCACTGGACAGATAAAAACAAAAACGACTTGGGTGAATTGCACGATTTGGAAACGCGAAGGCTCGAATATGCGCATCGTTGATTTCTTAAAACGTGGAACCTTGGTAGAAGTTGTAGGAACACCTTTTGCGAAAGCATACCACCAAGAAGATGGTTTTATTCGTACAGAAATCCGCTTGAATGTTTCAAAAACGAATATTTTACGTCCAGCAAATCGAGAAGATGAAATTTCAGAAGACATCGTTGACAGTGATGAAGACGACAACTACGATACATCTATTGATGATTTCACATTAGACGAAGACGATTTCAATTGATTTGCAAATACTTAGCATTTTTTCAGAAAAAAAGTTGATTTTTTTTGATTCTGATAAAAGTAAATGTATTATATTTGCATCCGATTTCAACGAAATCAAACTCCTCCTTAGCTCAGTCGGTTAGAGCATCTGACTGTTAATCAGAGGGTCGCTGGTTCAAGTCCAGCAGGGGGAGCAAAGAAAAGGCTAGCAGAAATGTTAGCCTTTTTCATTTTTATCAAATTTGTTTTTTTATTGCTCCTGAAAAACTTTTGGATTTGAAAGATAAAGCCCCACGCCCCTGATAGAAGCGGCATCCTCCGAATTTGAGTGTGTGAGCGCAGTGCGAGTGAGAAAGTCGGAGATACAGCGAAGAGCAGGAATAGGCGCCAAAAACAGCTATTGAAAGACGTGAATCGAAAAGCGATAATTCTCAAATCATGTTTAAAAATCATCCTTTTTCATTGGCTTTGTTAGATTCAAATAACGTTAATTGTTTATAAAATCTGCCATTCATAAATTGGATTTTATGGGTAAAAGGTCTACCTTTACTTAAAATTGATTCTATGTTCGACGACGAGGAGGAAGATTTTGCGGATAACAGCCTGAATGAAGATTTGGAAGTGTTTGAAGCACATTTGAAGGGAAAAACACTTGGTTTTATGGACAGTGATAGGTTAGAGGGGGTCATCGATCATTATCTAATCAATAGTCAATACGCTAAAGCGAGGGCAGCTGCAGAGTTGGGCGTTTATCACTTTAATTACAATCCACTTTTTCAATTGCGTAAGGCACAAGCCTTGAGTGGGATGGGACTGATCAATGAAGCACTTGATATTCTGACACAACTTGAAAAATCGAATCACACGTCAGCTGAGTTATTGTTAACAAAAGCTTCGCTGTTTAGTCAATTACGTGATTCCAAAAATGCTATTAAATACTTCAAATTGGCCATCACACTATGTGAACCTGAAGATAGGGATGAAATTTACCTAGATATTGCCTTGGAATACCAAAATTTAGCGCAATACAAAGATGCAATCGATATTCTGACAAAAGCACTAAAAGTAAATCCGCAGAATGAAGGTGCCTTGTATGAAATTGCTTTTTGTTACGATCAATTAGGTGACTATCATCAAGCCATAAAGTGTTACACTTCGTTTATTGACGAAAATCCTTACTCGTACACTGCCTGGTATAATTTAGGAAATGCGTACAGTAAAGCAGAAAAGCATGATAAAGCGATTTGGGCATATGACTATGCATTGTTGATTAACAATGAGTTTGGACCAGCACATTTTAATTTGGGGAATGCTTACTTAACCACTGAAAAATACCACAAAGCGATTGAACATTTTAGTGAGTGTATGCGTTTAGATGGTGATGATGCGATGGCATTTTGCTACATAGGTGAAGCGCACGAGCAATTGGAAGAATTGGATTTAGCTAAGCATTATTACAAAAGAAGTTTAGAAATGGCGCCAATGCTTCCTGAGGTTTGGGCATCATCGAGGATATGGAAGGCAATACGCGTGAAGGAATTATTATGTTCCACAAAGCATTGGATTTCGATCCTGATAATGCTGGAATTCACCACGTGTTGGCAGGTGCGTATGAAAAATTAGACGAGTTGGAACTAGCCATCGAACATTATGAAGAATCCTTGTTACTGGATCCTTCAGATGTGGAATGCTTGTCCGATTATATTGAATTAATGACAGATATCAATCCAATTTTGGCATTTGAAAAACTGACTTGGTTCAATGCAGAAACAGGTGGGACGAATATGGCAAAAATTTTAGAAGTAAATTTGCGTTGGTTGTTAGGGCAACGAGAGAATGCACTTCGACTTTTTATTAACTGTTTGCAAGAAGATAAAAAACTGGCGCAAACAATATTTGAAATCAATCCAAGGTTATTAGATGACCCGGATTTTGTATCATTAGCTGATTAATATGAATTTTGAATTACCATATATACCTGCGAGAAGCGAAAAGCCTCGCAAAAAAGGAGTGACCATGATGATGGACAAAGGTCTTGGTCTTAGAGAAACTGAAAATTTTATTGAAGCATCTGGTCATTTGACCGATTTAGTGAAATTTGGATTCGGAACTTCTTTTGTCACTAAGAACTTGCAAGAAAAAATCAATATGTACAAACAAGCAGGTATTCAACCGTATTTTGGTGGTACCTTGTTTGAGGCTTTTTATGCCCGAGGAAAATACGAGGATTACTTGCGTACGATTGATAAATATGGCTTGGATTTAGCTGAAGTTTCAGATGGTTCGATTATTATTCCACACGATGAAAAATGCAAGATAATTGCACACATGGCTAAAAATCGTACGGTTCTTTCTGAAGTTGGTTCAAAGGATTCAGGCATTTTGATTTCACCTGCTAAATGGGTTCGCATGATGAAAGCCGAACTAGATGCAGGTAGTTGGAAAGTGATTGCTGAAGGTAGAGAAGCAGGAAACGTGGGTGTGTTTCGTCCAAATGGAACAGCACATACACTCTTAATTAATCGCATCATCGCTAAAGTTGCACCTGAAGATATTTTGTGGGAAGCACCTCAAAAAAATCAACAAGTTTGGTTTATTCGTTTATTTGGTGCCGAAGTTAATTTAGGAAATATTGGTCCCTATGACGTTATTCCTTTGGAATGTTTGAGATTAGGCTTGCGCGGCGATACTTTTTTCGAGTTTTTACCAAAACATTTTGCTGACAAGCTCAAACAGGTGAACGACGAAGAGGAAATCGAAGAATAAAAATGCATTTTTCTGTTGATAGATTGCACGAAATCAAAGGGCATTCCGCTGCTATTTACGACCTTTATTCCATTAATGATCAAATTTATACAGCTGCGGGCGATGGTTTAATTGTTCGGTGGATTTTATCGTCAGGTCAACAAGATAATTTTGTTGTTAAAACCGATGCAATTCCTTATGCTGTTACATGTATTCAAGAAGGAAAATGTTTAGTTTTTGGTTTAAATAATGGTTTTTTGCACATTATTGATGTAAACGAAAGACTTGAATTGAAATGTTTTAATCAACACCGTTCAGCGGTTCATCGATTGCTTGAAAATAAAGAGAAACAGCAGTTTTATTCAACGGACGCAGATGGCAATTTAGCTGTTTGGTCGTCTGAAAAACTGAACTTATTACTATTTCTTCCCTTTGCTTGTGGCAAAATTCGTGATTTGGCTCTTTCTCCTGATGGAACAAAGTTAGCTCTAGCATGTCAAGATGGTTACATCCGTATTTTAGATACTGATTTTTATAATTTGGTGGAGCAGTTTTATGCGCACAACGAGGGTGTTACTTCTTTGGTTTGGCAGTCTGATTCTGTGTTGATTTCAGGTGGAAAAGACGCCCATATTTCGCGTTGGAATGTTGAAAGTAAGACTAAATTAGGCTCCATACCGGCTCATAATTTCGTGGTCTATAAGCTTGCTATTTCTGAGAATGTTCTGATTTCATCTAGCCGTGATAAAACGATAAAGTTTTGGAATTTAGATGATTTTACGCCTGTGTTTAAGTTAGATGCTAAATCGGGTGGACATTTTTATTCTGTAAATCGTTTTGTAGTAAAGGACAAGCATTTGATTTCAGTGAGTGATGATAAGCGTATTTTGGTAACTAATTTTTCGTTTTAAAACAATGTTAAATTCCAGTTTCGGAGCAACTTTTAGTCTTCTCAAGCGTATTAAACTAGATTAAATTATGTTGACAGGAAAATCGCGCGGGATAGTTACGAAAGTCATTTCGATTTTTATTTTACTTGCTTTAACGCATTTATCTTTCCGCGCACAAGTTGTTTCACCTTTCAATGTTCGTTATACCACCAACGCAAAAGGAAATATCAAAATTTTATCGAATGTTTCTGTAACGTGTAATAGTTCAAATTCCAATTGCGGTGTGTATCAGGCTCAAATGCCACCAACGGGAAATCACAATCAAGACGGTGGGATAACAATGAGTTTTGTTGATATTGATAACAATTCTACTACATATAATTCATCAAGTGATAGTTTAATTTTACCGAATTGTAGTTCGGTTTTATGGGCAGGTTTGTATTGGAGTGCTCGGGTTTCCACTTCAACTACCAATTACAGTTCAAGAGGTAATGTTAAAATTAAATTAAATACAGGTGGTTATCAAAATCTAACGGCGGATCAAGTTTTGGATGTTCAATCCATTGCTTCGAATCCAAATTTTCAAATGCCAAGTTATTTCTGTTATAAGAATATTACCTCAATTGTACAAAATGCGGGAACGAGAGGCAATTTTACAGTAGCGAATATTGTTGCGGAAACAGGCTCAAATAATCTTTTTGGTGCTTGGTCGATTGTAGTGGTGTACAAAAATGTTTTTCAATCCATGCGAAATTTGACCGTTTTTGACGGAATGGCGTATGTAAGCAACGGAAACACAGTGGATTTACCCATTTCAGGATTTATGACACCACCTTCAGGACCAGTTAGTTTTGATTTGGGGATTGTTGCTCACGAAGGAGATAGAGGTTTAGCCGGAGATCGATTGCAGTTTAATGGAAATGGAACTTTTCAAGATGTGCCTGATGCTTTACGAGATCCAAGTGATTTTTTTAATAGCTCTATTACTAATAACGGTTCGCTTACACCTTACCGAAACCCAAGTTTCAATAATAATTTAGGGTTTGACGCTGGAATTTTTTCTCCAAGTAATACCAACTTTGAATACATTGGCAACAGTGCTTCTACCGCTACAGTTCGAGTGGTTACTTCACAAGATGCTATTTTGCCACGTGTAATCACTTCTGCCATCGATATATATGAACCTGATTTACGTGCGGATGTTCGAATACGAGATATTAATGGTGGTTTAGTGCAGCCTGGTGATATTCTGGAATACACTTTAGTCGGTAAAAATATTGGTTCGGATTTATCTGAAAACACTTACATTCAAGACACTTTAGATATTCGTACGACCTACGTTGCCAATTCATTATCCATAACTTATGGACCTAATTCAGGTGTGAAAACAGATGCTTCAGGAGATGATCAAGCTGAATTCATTAGTTCCTCAAAAACGGTTCGTGTTAGGATTGGAACAGGCGCTAATGGTTCTACTGGGGGGGAAGTTCAACCGTCATCAACCGGAGCTGATAGTACGGTGATTAAATTCAAAGTGAAGGTTCAAAATGATTGCATGATTTTCCAATGTGATCCATCTATTACAAATTCAGCATACATTACAGGTACAGGATTAATTTCCGGCAACGAATACAACAACGGCGGTTTATCGGATACGTACAACAGCAGTGGTTGTCCGACAACGATGAGCAACGCCTTGAACATCAATATTTCGGGTTGTGCGCCCTTTGTGATAGCATACGACACGACGTGTATTGGACAAACGATCAGTTTGAGTGTTCCGTATACAGCGAACGGCACGTATAGTTGGACGGGACCCAATGGCTTCACGTCGAGTGTATATAATCCCACGATAGCGAATGCGACAGCATTGATGGCAGGATTGTACACGGTATCGGTTTATTTCCCTTCAATTGGTTGTACGATGACCGCAAGTCGATATATTACGATTCAGACGAAGCCGACCTTGAGTTTGGTCAATCAAACGAATGTAACGTGTTATAATTACAATAATGGGACCTTGCAGGTAAGTG
>CAZHPL010000095.1:4155-10951 GCA_964534495.1 uncultured Lishizhenia sp. | reverse complement strand
GGTGCGACCTCACAAACCTATACAGTTACAGCAGGTGGTTCATATTCTGTGACAGTTGATAATGGAACTTGTATATCGACATCCAATGTATTTACAGTTACTGAAATTATCCCTACGATTACAAGCAATGGAGGAGTAAATACACTCTGTCCAGGTTCTTCTTTAACTCTGACATCTTCTGTAGGAACAAGCTATCAATGGCAGTTGAATGGAACAAATATTGCAGGCGCGACCAATCAAACGTATGATGCTACACAAGGAGGAACATATACTGTAATCGTAACTTCAGGAACTTGCACATCAACTTCGGTTGGATTTGTGATAACTGAAATTGTTCCAACTGTGACAAGTGCAGGTGGAGCAACAACACTATGTCCTGGTTCAAGCTTAGTACTTACTTCTTCAGCAGGAACGAGCTATCAATGGCAACTAAATGGAACAAATATCGCTGGAGCAACATCCCAAACTTATTCAGCAACACAAGGAGGAACGTATACAGTAATTGTAACTTCAGGAACTTGTACATCGACTTCCGTTGGTTTTGTAATTACTGAAATTGTGCCAACGATAACAAGTACAGGCGGAGCAACCACACTTTGCCCTGGTTCAAGTTTAGTACTAACATCTTCTACTGGAACAAGCTATCAATGGCAATTAAATGGAACCAATATTGCAGGTGCCACATCTCAAACCTACACAGCAACACAAGCTGGAACGTATACTGTTGTTGTTACATCGGGCTCATGTACATCAACATCAGTTGGATTTGTATTAACTGCAATTATACCTACAATTACCAGTACGGGTGGCGCAACAACGCTTTGTCCGGGTTCAAGTTTAACGTTGTCATCTTCAGCAGGAACAAGTTATCAATGGCAATTAAATGGTACCAACATTGCGGGTGCTACTTCGCAAACGTATGACGCTACACAAGGTGGAACCTATACGGTTATTGTTACATCAGGATCGTGTACATCAACTTCATCAGGATTTACAGTTTCAGCCATTATTCCTACGATTACAAGCGCTGGAGGAGCAACCACATTGTGTCCGGGTTCAAGTTTAACATTGACTTCTTCGGTTGGAACGAGTTATCAATGGCAATTAAACGGAACCAATATCGCTGGTGCAACTTCACAAACTTATGCGGCCACGCAAGGAGGAACTTACACTGTAGTAGTTACATCTGGTTCTTGTACGTCTACATCAGCTGCGTTTAACATAACGGCAATTGTACCAACTGTAACTAGCACCGGTGGAACAACCGTTCTTTGTCAAGGAGGAAGTGTTGTATTAACCTCTTCAGTTGGAACTAGTTATCAATGGCAATTGAATGGAACCAATATTGCAGGTGCGACTGCACAAACTTATACTGCCACGCAAGCAGGATCATATACTGTAACGGTAAATAACAATGGTTGTACATCTACTTCAGTAGCTTTCACATTGAGTTTATTCAATCCAACAGTTACAAGTTCAAATGGCACTAATTTCATTTGTACGGGTTCAAATGTCACACTTTCAGTTACAGCAGGAACTAGTTACCAATGGCAGTTAAACGGAGTAAATATACCCGGGGCAACTACACAATCCTATACAACCAATCAAGCTGGAAATTATACAGTTGTGGTTTCTAATGGAAGTTGTTCTGCTACAACCGCTGTGTTTGCACTTACCAGCTCAACAGCCACGGTTACAAGTACGGGTGGTGCGAATGTTCTTTGTTTGGGTTCAAGTATTACCTTGACAGCTGGAACAGCAGCTACTTATCAATGGCAGTTAAATGGAACAAATATTCCAGGAGCAACTTTACAAACCTTTACGGTCACACAAGCAGG
Source organism: uncultured Lishizhenia sp. (assembly GCA_964534495.1). Lineage (GTDB taxonomy): Bacteria > Bacteroidota > Bacteroidia > Flavobacteriales_D > Crocinitomicaceae > UBA952. Next base: position 9,113 of record CAZHPL010000095.1, on the reverse strand, counting down.
AACATATACCGTCTCAGTGACCAATGGACCTTGTGCCAATACTTCTTCAAACTTTGTCATTACAACAGCAAATCCGACTCTAACTGCAGCAGGTGGGGCAACGACCATTTGTCCAGGAACACCAGTTACGTTAACAGCTTCGGCAGGTACAAGTTATCAATGGCAGTTGAATGGTGCAAATATTGCGGGTGCAACTTCTCAAACGTATAGTGCTACTCAAGGTGGAACATATACTGTGATTATTGGGTATACGGGTTGTTCATCGACTTCTTCAGCATTTACTTTAACGGCAATTGTGCCAACTATTGCTGGCGCAGGCGGAAATTCAGTACTTTGCCCAGGTGGAAGTTTAACATTGACTGCATCCTCAGGTGGAAGTTATCAATGGCAATTTAATGGCTCCAATATACCTGGGGCAAATAGTCAGAACTATAATGCTACGCAAACAGGAAATTATACAGTGATAGAAACAATAGGATCGTGCACATCAACTTCGTCCGTATTTATTCTTAATGCTTCTTCTGCACCTGCACCTGTAGTTACACTATCACAAACAACGGGTTGCGCACCTCAAACTGTATTATTATCTTTCAATGGTACTATGAGCCAGCCTGTTTGGTCTATTGACAATGTACAGGTTTCAAACGTAGGTACGTATAGTGCCACAATAGATGCTCCAGGTTGTCATACAGTTACATTAACAGGTTTATTACCAGATGGTTGTACTGCAATCGTTTCACAATCGAACGCAATTTGTTTGGATACATCTCCTGTTGCGCTATTTACACCAAATCCAGCAGCTTTTTCTGATGCAAATCAAAATATCACCTTCTTCAATCAATCAACAGGTGCTGTAAGTTATGTTTGGAATTTTGGTGATGGAAATACCAGTACAGATCAAAGTCCAACTCATTTCTTCAATCCGCTTGATTTAGGTTATACAGCAACTCTAACAGCAACTGCAGCAAATGGTTGTACAGACATTTATACCGTTTTGATTCCTTATGACGATGATCAGGTTATAGCTTATGTTCCTAACACATTTACACCAGATGGAGATGAGCATAACCAAGTTTTCAAACCTGTTTTCACAAGCGGTTTTGATCCTTACAGTTATGTATTGACCATTTATAATCGTTGGGGGGAAACTGTGTTTGTTTCACAAGATGCAAATTATGGATGGGACGGAAGCTATGGACAAAGCGGAACACATGCGCAAGATGGTGTTTATACATGGAAAATCACTTTCAAGTCGAAAGAAAAAGACCGACGCGTTGTCATGTCTGGGCATGTGACTTTGATTAGATAGACTTAATTGAAATTTAGCGTGTAATCAATAATTCCTTTATGTTGAGGTAATAGCTTGCTACTAGCTTTGCAGTAAAAAATTGAACGCTGTAAAGTTCTTGGTTTTTGTCTATCTTCTGTTTGGAAAGTTATTTGCTTTTACTCAAACAACCATTTTTTCTGAAAATATCGGAACACCAAGTGGAACAACAATCATTGCTTCCAATACATTTCAAAATACAGGATTATCCTTTTCAGGTTCAGCTGATGTTCGAAGTACTACTCCAAGCTCAGGATATACCTCTGCATCAGGAAACGGCAATGTTTTTATAACAAATACAGTAGGAAAAGACTTTCAAATCGCTGGGATTTCAACGGTTAATTATACGAACTTATCACTTTCGTTTGGAGCTTATAAAAGTACAACAGCCTCCAATTTAACTGAATTGACCTTGGAGATTAGTACCGATGGAATCACTTTTACCACGGTTTCATTTCCTGCTCAAGCAACAGGTTCTGGTACAGCAAATTGGCGACTAATTTCTTCCATAACATTACCAACATCAGCAAATGGAGTTTCTAATTTACGCATTCGTTTTCGCCAAACTTCTACGACCCCACAGTTTAGAATAGATGATATTGTTTTACAAGGCATTATGTCTCCAATATGTAATTCACCAATCAATTTAGTTTTTCAAGTTCAACCATCAAATTTTCTTCAAGATGCGACAATGTTACCTGCTGTTCAAGTTGCAGCAACATGTTCTGATGGTTCGATTGCAACAAGCTATATAGGAAACGTATCGCTTTCTGTCAATTCGCCAGGTTGTGGGTATACTTCACAAACCATTGCTTGTGTGAATGGCGTTGCAACTTTTAATGCCATCGTTTTTTCAAGAAGTCCACAAACAGGATTAACATTTTCTGCAACGGCGAGTGGTTTGACAGGAGCAACTTCGACTTCTTTTAATGTCACAGCACCTGCAGGAACTCCGATTGTAAGTACAATTATTGAAAATAATTTTGATGCAATTCAAACTTGGGGATACACAGTAGGAACACCAATAACTGTTGGAAGTAGTGGTTCTACTGGAACAGACATTGTTGGGATAGTCACAGAAGCAGGAACAAGAGTTTTAAGAAAATCATATTCAGTTGATAATGGATCGAATGAAAAAGGTTCAAAAAACACAATTACTTTTAATAATGTGTCAGGCTTGGCAAGCTATAATGTAATCGATTTTACCTTCAATGTGTTGTCTTTTGGAAGCGGAACAGGTGCTGGGATGGACAGTGGTGAGGATTTTCAATTGGATATTTCGACTGATAATGGTTCTAATTGGATTCCCATTTTAATGAAAAAAGGCTATGCAGATTGTTTGTTTCCAAATTCAACAACACCTCAAACATCTCTTTCAACTAGTTCAAGTTCAATCTATTCAACAGGGAGCTGTGATGCCAAAAGCGCTTTCAAATTATCTTTAAGTGGAGTTACACAATTTCAATTTAGAATTACTGCTCAAAACAATCGAACGAATGAAAATTGGGGTATAGATAATGTTAAATTAACAGGGACCACATATAGCCCAGGATCAGCATTTAATTTGCCAACTGTTGACGTTGGAAGTGATATCGTTTTTTGCAAAGGAATTACTGTTCAATTAAATTCTAATATTAGTAGTTATCAACCAAGTTTAACCTACACTTGGACACCTTCGACAGGTCTTTCAGCAGTGAACATTTCCAATCCAATTGTTTCTGGTTTATCTACTTCTCAAACTTTTACACTCCAAATTACTGATGGAAATAACTGTGTTTCAACAGACCAAATTCAGCTTTCTGTTTTAATTCCTCCAAGTATTGTTCTAATTAGTCCACCTTAGATTTTTAATAGGATTTTCCATTTAACATGAAAAAATGACCATTTAATAAAAATTCACAATTAGGTAACCTAAAATTGATGGCTGATTGAGATAACATCCTGAAATTTGCAAAGCAATTTTTTAACTAAATTACATAAAATGCCTTTGAATTCTAAAAAAGTTAGACACTTGTTCAGAAGAAATCTCCAAGTATTATTTTTTCTATTTTCAATAGGAATACTAAATTTTGTTTTTGGACAAACAGCTACAATTACTATCAATAATTCATCAATTGGTGGGTCCTCGGTACTATCTTCAAACAACTACAATTCTGGTGCAGAACGTTCGTGGACGCAAAATTCAGTGAGTTTTGGAGGTAAAGCCATTACTTGTAATCCGGCAAATACACCTTCTGGATCAAGCGCTTGTCAGTATATACAAGCACAAGCATCTAATGGTGTTATATACAACACGAGTGCTTTACCAGGACGCATAGTCAGTATTCAATTTACTGGTTCTGCTTCTGTTGCAAGTTCTTGTTATGGTGGAACTTCAAGATTAGTATCATCAACATCTGCCGATTATGCAGTAAGTGGTGGAACACAAATTGGTACAGCGCAAACAGGCACAACATACACTTGGACTACAGGTTCTTCAGATAACTTCACTTTTTTTTGTTTAAAAAGAGGTTCAAGTGCACAATATTTTAGTTCAATAATTATTACTTATGAAAATCCTGCGACCGTTACCTTTAACGCAAATGGTGGAACAGGAACAATGTCTAATCAAACAGCTAGTTCGGCTACAGCTTTGACTTCAAATGCATTTACAAGAGCGGGTTATACGTTTGCCAATTGGAATACTGTAGCAAATGGAAGTGGAACAGCATATTCAAATGGAGCAACCTATTCTTTTGCTTCAAGCACTACATTGTATGCACAATGGACAGCCAATACTTTGAATGTTACATACAATACACAAGGTGGTAGCGCCATTTCAAGCACCACCACCACAACTGGAGGAACCGTTTCAAACCCAGGGACACCAACTAGGGCGGGATATACATTTAATGGATGGTTTACTGCAGCAAGTGGAGGAACAGCGATTTCTTTTCCGTATACACATGGTCAAACATCCGATTTTACTTTGTATGCCCAATGGACAGCAAACACGCTTACTGTGACATATGATTCGCAAGGTGGTAGTGCTGTTTCAAATGGTTCAACTACAACTGGCGGAACAGTCTCGAATCCAGGAAGTCCTACTCGAACCGGTTATTCTTTTAATGGGTGGTTTGTTGCCTCAAGTGGAGGAACAGCGATTTCTTTTCCGTATACACATGGACAAACTTCTAATTTTACTTTGTACGCACAATGGACAGCCAACACGCTTACAGTAACGTATGATTCGCAAGGCGGTAGCGCCATTTCAAATGGTTCAACTTCTACAGATGGAACTGTATCTGATCCTGGTTCGCCAACGAGAACAGGTTACACTTTTGACGGTTGGTTTGCTGCATCTAGTGGAGGAGCAGCAATATCATTTCCTTACATTCATGGGCAATCATCTAATTTTACATTGTACGCACAATGGACAGCCAACACGCTTACAGTAACGTATGATTCGCAAGGTGGAAGTGCTATATCAAATGGTTCAACTACAACAGGAGGAACTGTATCTAATCCAGGTTCGCCAACGAGATCAGGTTACACTTTTAATGGTTGGTTTGTAGCTTCAAGCGGTGGTTCGGCTCTTTCATTTCCTTATACACATGGTCAAACATTTGATTTTACATTATATGCTCAATGG
>CAZHPL010000095.1:0-4145 GCA_964534495.1 uncultured Lishizhenia sp. | reverse complement strand
CACTTGCAGGCACGCCCACAATAAATAGTGCAACTCTTTCATCTGCATTAACATCAACATACGGAACTGCTTCAACTGGATTAAGTTCTGTTGTAAGTGGTTCAAATTTAACTGGGAATATTACAGTGACTGCCCAGTCGGGTTATGAAGTATCGACAACACTAGGCTCAGGGTACGCAAGTTCAGTCTCTATAGCAAGTGGTACAACGGTGTATTTTCGATTTTCTTCAAGCATGTCAGCTGGTACTTACAATAGCGATGTTTGTGCAGTGTTGACAAGTACAGGTGCTTCATCAGTTAATGTTCTTACTTCCGCAACTGGAAATATCATTTCACCTAAAACCTTATCTATTTCAGCTGCAAGCATTGCCTCTAAAGTTTATGATGGATCCAATATTACGGGAACTGTGACAATTGGGAACTTGTCTGGTTTTGTTGGTTCTGAAACGGTTGTTGTTTCTTCCTATTCTGGGGTTTATTCAGATGCAAATGTAGGAACTGGAAAAACAGCAACTATCACCTATATTTTAGGCGATGGAACAAATGGTGGATTGGCTACTAATTATGCATTGTCTTCTACAATTGCTTCAGGTGACATTACGACTAAAACACTTTCTATAACTGCTGCAATCATTGCTTCTAAGGTTTATGATGGTTCTAATTCAACAGGAGTAGTTACACCTGGCACACTATCAGGGTTTATAGGAACTGAGACAGTTGTTGTAAATACTGCTACGGGTACATTTTCAGATGGTAATGTAGGTACAGGAAAAACGGCTACAATTTCCTACACACTTGCAAACGGAACAAATGGAGGTTTAGCAACCAATTATTCTCTAGCAAATACATCTGCGACTGGAACAATTACAGCTAAATCATTGTCAATTACTGCAGCAACTATTGCTTCAAAAATGTATGATGGCACAACTACCACTGGAACCATTACTCCAGGTACTTTATCAGGTTTTATAGGAACTGAGACGGTAGTTATAAGCTCTGCAACAGGTGTATATGCTAGTCCAAACGTAGGGACTGGAAAATCAGCTAATATTACTTATACTCTTGGAAATGGCACAAACGGTGGTTTAGCAAACAATTATTCATTGTCCAATACAACTGCAACGGGTAATATTACAGCCAAATCACTTTCAATTTCAGCAGCAAGTATTGCCTCTAAAGTTTATGATGGGTCGACAATAAGTGGAACAGTCACACCTGGTACATTATCGGGCTTTGTTGGATCTGAAACGGTCGTGATTAATACAGCAACCGGTGCTTTTTCAGATGCAAATGTAGGAACAGGAAAGACAGCTACAATTACCTACACTTTGAGTAATGGAACAAATGGTGGGTTAGCAACAAATTATACAGTAGCAACTACTTCTGCTTCAGGTGATATTTCAACAAAATCATTAACGATTACTGCAAATAACGTTTCAAAAGAGATAGGAGCTACACTAACAAGTGGCACAGGGTCAACAGCTTTTACTTCTTCCGGATTAATTAGTGGACAAACTATCGGTTCTGTTACAATCACCTATGGAACAGGTGCTGCTGCTACAGATGCCGTTGGAACATATACTGGACAAATTACACCTTCTTCAGCTACTGGAGGAACCTTTTCTGCCTCAAATTATTCGATTTCGTATGTAGCAGGAAATATTACTGTTCAAAATACCTCAGCAGTTATCCTTGCAACTATCGGTACTGCAGTTTCTGAAAATTATAACTCGCTTGCAACTTCTGGTACTTCATCTACAGTGCCAACAGGTTGGTATTTTTCAGAATCAGGTTCCAATTCTAATTCAACGTATACTGCAGGAACAGGCTCGTCTGCAACTGGAGATACTTACAGTTTTGGTGCTTCTTCTAACTCAGATCGAGCTATTGGAGGATTGCTTTCAGGTAGCTTAACATCAACTTTTGGAGCTAAGTTTATTAATACAACAGGTTCAACAATCAATAACTTGTTCATTTCATATACTGGTGAAACGTGGAGAGTTGGTACAGCCTCACGCTCAGATAGATTAGATTTTCAGTATAGTTTAAATGCTACATCTTTGTCTTCTGGAACTTGGACAGACTTTAACGGTTTGGATTATTCAAATACAGGACAATCTACTGCGAGTGGAAGTATGCTCCAAAGTTCAAGTATCTCAGATGTAATTACCGGCTTATCCCTTGCAAATGGTGCTTCAATATGGATTCGTTGGAATGATTTTGATGCATCAGGTTCAGATGACGGTATGGGTGTTGATGATTTTTCAATCAAACCTTGTGGAACTGTTTCAGCCCCAACTGCCTCACCACAATCTTTCTGTTCAGCAGCAACTCCAACGGTTGCAGGATTATCAGCTACGGGAACATCGATTCAATGGTACTCCGCCTCTACAGGTGGTTCAGCTTTATCTTCTGGTACATCACTTTCAACAGGAACGTATTATGCAACTCAAACACTTTCAGGTTGTGAAAGTGCATCAAGAACAAGTGTTGCTGTTACAGTTAATACCAATCCTTCAGCACCAACTGCTTCCGCTCAAAATTTCTGTGCTGCATCCTCTCCAGTTGTTTCAAATTTAACAGCTACTGGAACTGCAATTCAATGGTATACTGCTTCGAGCGGTGGTTCAGCTTTAGTAACCTCTACGGCTTTATCAACTGGAACTTATTATGCTACACAAACCGTTTCAGGATGTGAAAGTGCTACTAGAACAAACGTTTCAGTTACAGTTTATACTTCTGGAACTTGGATAGGCGGTGCAACTGGAAACTGGAATAATGCATCTAATTGGTGTGGTGGAATTCCTGCAGATGGAGCAGCAGTAGTCGTTCCTTCAAATGTTACAATTACTGTTGATGCTTCACCTAAACTTGCATCGCTTACCATTGGAACGGGGGCAGTATTAAACTTTTCGAATCAAACGATTACTTTTAATAACGGAGCAACCATAACAAACAACGGAACCATTAATTCCAATACTGAATCTTGGGTTTTCTTGGGTAGTGCTACAACAAGCGGTATCATCAACATGTATGATGTTTCATTGTCAGGAGATGTTTCGTTCGATACAAGTCCAGTCGTTTCTCATGCTTTGACAATCAATGCAAATGGTGTAGTTTCAGGTAGTGCAATCAATTATGGAAGTAATGCTTCGTTGATTTATAATTCAGGAACATCAACTACAACAACAAACAATGAATGGCCATCGGCTTCATCTCCTGAAAATATTGAAATTACAGGAAATTCAGATATAACTTTAAATGCTGGTAAAACGATTACTGGAACATTGACGTTGACATCTGGTACATTAATAGTTGGTGCAAATACACTTACCTATAATGGAACAAACATAACTCGTGTTAGTGGTTCAATCGATGCAAGTAATGCGAGTGCAACTTTAGCTTTGGGTAATAGTTCTTTATTGACCTTGCCAACGAATGTATTTAGCGCAGCAGTAAACAATATGACCTTGAACAATGCACGTGTATTAGCATCAAGTGATTTTACGGTCAATGGTATATTAAATTTGAACAATACAAATCCAGATGCAACCAATGGATTGTTGGATTTAGTTCAGTCGTATGATAGTTACGCTAATGTGCATTCCAATAACAGTACTGATGCTAATAACAATTTGAATTCTGTGGTATTAACTCTTGGTTCAAATGCCACAGTTACAGGAGCAGGAGATGTAACCGGAAAAATTCGAAGAACTTCGTTTAGTGATGGAGTGACATATGCATTTGGAAATCCAAATATGCGTTTGACGTTCAATCAAAATGGAGGAACGATGCCATCACAAATAACAGTTGTTGCAACAAAAGGAGCAGAAGGGTTACATGTAGACAAAGATGATGATAATGACAACGCAAGCAATCCATTAATTGGTGGCAAAGCAGTGAAACGCCTGCATCAAATCTTACGAACTGGAGGTACAAATGATGTGAGATTTACCGTTCGTTTTCCATATGATGATAGTGAGTTGAATGGAAATACAGAAGCAAACTTGGTTACGTGGGATCATCATTTACCTTATGCTGGAATGACACCACATGAACACGGTAAAACAAACATCAACACGACTGATAATTATGTTGAGTTGTCAAATCATGGATTATTCTACTTGGCTCAAGAAGGTGACGCA
>CAZHPL010000094.1:0-11029 GCA_964534495.1 uncultured Lishizhenia sp. | reverse complement strand
GTTTTCAAAGTTACGCACTCCAAATCCAACGGTCAATGCATCAAAATAATTGTCATCAAAAGGTAAGTTCTCTGAATCACCCAACTGCATCGAAATGATGTTGTCGACTTTTTTCTTGCGCATCTTATCTTTTCCAACTTCTAACATTCCAGATGAAATGTCAATTCCAACCACTTTTTCAGGGTTTAATTTTAATGAAGCCAAGGCAAAGTCACCTGTACCTGTTGCAATATCTAAAATCTTTTTAGGTTGAATAGCTTTCATCTCTTTTACAGCACGTTTGCGCCATAACTTATCAATGCCTAAGGATAAAAAGTGATTCAAGAAATCATATTTTCCTGAAATATTATTGAACATTTCAGCAACTTCTTCTTTTTTCGATTTTCCTGAATTGTATGGTTTTACTTCGGTTCTTTCCATTACTTTTTAAGTTTAAGACAACAGTTCGTTTGCCCCATTCATTAATTCTTCTCGGGAAATGCTAACAACTCCCGATTTTTCACACACCAAACCTCCAGCAATATTGGAGATTTCGGCAATCTCTTTCAAACTTGCCCCCGCAACCAAACACAATGTCGCAACTGCAATCACCGTATCGCCTGCACCTGAAACGTCAGCGATGTTCCTGTAATGTGCATTAACAAAATGTTCTTCGTTTTTGTTTTGAATGAAAACACCATGCTCAGAAAGAGTAATGAAAGAAATATCGTTTTCCAATTCTTTATTTAATTCATTTACAGCTTTAAGAAAAGCAGGTTTATTACTTGAAAAACTGAAACTTACATTCAATCCTTCTTTCAATTCTTTAAGATTGGGTTTAAACAATGTAACACCTTTATATGCTAGGAAATTGTCTTTTTTTGGATCAACAGTTGTAGGTATTTTCGCAACTTTACACAATTCAATTATGGCTTGAATCACTCGTTTTGTAAGTACACCTTTGTTATAATCTTCAAAAATTACAGCATCTAAACCTTTTGAAATCAGATTTTTAACCTGATCAATTAACGCATTTTCTTCGTCTTGTAAAATTGCAGTTGTTGTTTCAGAATCAATTCTTAATAAATGTTGACGATTGGAAATAACTCTCGTTTTAACCGTTGTTTTTCGGTCTTTTGAGGCAATAATTCCTTCAGTTGAAATACCGTTTTGTATAAATAAGTCAAGTAATTCATTGCCATTAGCATCCGTACCAATAACGGAACAAATGATTGGTTTTGCACCCAATGCAACTAAATTAAGTGCAACATTTCCAGCTCCGCCAATACGCTGTTCTTCCATTTCCAATGAAATAATCGGTACCGGAGCTTCAGGACTAATGCGATTTACTTTACCAATTACATAGGCATCCACCATCACATCGCCAATAACAAGGATGCGTTTATTTGTAAAAGCGTCAAATAGAGCGTTGAATTTCACTAGTTCAATTTTGCTAATGCTTCTTTAATGCGTTTCATTGCTTCTGTCAATGTCTCTTCGGAAGCAGCGTATGAAATTCGAAAACAATTCGGGTCACCAAAAGCGTCTCCACCCACACACGCAACAAGTCCTTCTTCAAGTAAATACATGCATAAATCGTCCGAATTCTGTATCGTTCTACCATTGAATTGTTTTCCAAAAAAGGAGGAAACATCTGGGAAAACGTAAAATGCACCCTCTGGTTTATTCGCTTTCAAACCTGGGATTTCTGCTAAAGCATTAAGTACCAATTTACGTCGGTTGTCAAATGCTTTTATCATATCGTTAAGTACAGAAGGATCTGCTTTCATGGCAGCAATGGCGGCACGTTGTGTGATGGAACAAGTCGCTGAAGTAAATTGACCTTGCACTTTGTTGCATGCATCTGCTATCACTTTTGGAGCACCAATATAACCTAAACGCCAACCGGTCATCGCCCAAGCTTTTGACACACCATTCACGGTCACCACTTGATTATACACATCTGTAAACTGTGCTAAACTCTCATGTTTGCCGACAAAATTGATATGTTCATAAATCTCATCACACATTGCTACAACTTGAGGGTGTTTCACCATTACGTCAGCAATGGAACGCAATTCTTCTTTACTGTATACAGAACCTGTTGGATTACAAGGCGTTGAAAACATAATTAACTTTGTTTTCGGAGTAATTGCCTTTTCCAAATCAGCGCCCGTAATTTTGAAATCGTTTTCAATTCCTGCATGAATAATTACTGGAATTCCTTCTGCCACTTTTACGATTTCCACATAAGAAACCCAATATGGAGCAGGAATAATCACTTCGTCACCAGGATTTACTAAACTCAAAACTACATTCGCAATCGATTGTTTTGCACCTGTTGAAACCACTATTTGGTCTTTCGAATAATCCAAGTTATTATCGCGTTTGAACTTCAGCGAAATGCTTTCTCTTAAATCGTCGTAACCTGGAACGGGCGTGTACATAGTGTAATTTTGCTCCATTGCTTCAACAGCAGCGTCCTTAATAAATTGCGGAGTAAAAAAATCAGGTTCTCCCAATGAAAGTGAAATAACGTCTAGACCTTGTTGTTTCAGTTCACGGCTTTTTCGAGACATGGCAATTGTTGCGGATTCTTCCATTGCCAGCAAACGCTCAGATAATTGAATCATGTTTCATTTATTGTTGGTCGCAAATTTAGAAACAAGAAACGATAAATTGGATTTTAAATGAGAGTAGTATCCACAAAAAGCAGGTTAATAACCCGATTTAGGACTATTCATCACTTATAATCAGACAAGAAGGAACAGAAGAAAGCCAAGCTTGTTCACTTTCAATTAGGGATTTCCAACTGTCTAAACTTACCAAAACTAGCTGAAAATTAGAGAGATAGATTTCGGAAAGCACTTTGGAAGAAACAATTTGAATGTGGTTAGGTGCATTCATTTCAATAGCTCTTACTTTTTCTTTGAATTCAATATTGTTTTTTAGTTCATTGTGCACATCAACAATTGTAATTTGAGAGCCTGAGTTTTGAATCAATTTTTGCAAATAGGGTAGTAGGTCGCTATCTGATGTTGTTAAAAACGGAACAACAATACTATCAAGTGAATCCAAACCTTTAGCAAGAAACATACCTACAGGAACTTTGCTTTTGGACAAGACTAATCTTGTTCGATCGTCGAAAGGTGAATTTTCAAATAGATTTTCTTTACCGGTAACTTGATTCAATAAGCGATCGGGACTTATCATTCTTGTCGTAAAACCCAAAATTTTCCCTAACAAACTTCCTTCATACATGCTTTGTCCAACTCCAACTATCAACAAATCAAAATCACCTAGATTTGCCACCTCCGCAATATCTGCATTCACATCAGTTGAAGCTTTAAATAGTGTAAATATTTTTTGATCAAGCTCTTGTGACTCTTCAATAATGGGAGTAAAACAATTTTGTTCGTATTCTGCAACATTATACCTATGCAATTCATTACTCGGAGTCAAGTGCATTGCCGTGATTGAAGCATTTTCTTTGTTTTTAGCTACGAATCCATTAGCAAGTCGAAGTAAAAGCCTTCCTCTCTCTGGGTTTCCGAATGAAATGAGAATCTTAAATTTTCGCATATCGTGAATTTCCTTTGGAACAATTTCGCCCTTTGATTTGAAAATCCAATTGATAAAATCTAGAGTTGGACCCGTCATAAACGTTGTTCCTAAAGCCATTAACACCATCATGGCAAAAATTTCAGGAGTAAGTACGCCTAAGTCAAAACCAATATTGAGAACCACTAATTCCATCAATCCACGCGTATTCATTAATGCGCCAATTGTCAAGCTATCTTTCAAGGATTGACCAACATACAAGGCAGATAAACTACTTCCTATGAATTTACCAGTGACTGCCACCAGAAATATGATACCTGCCAACATCCACATATTTCCATCGTTCAATAAGCCAATTTGCGTCCGTAAACCTGTGAACACAAAGAATAAAGGAAGTAATAGCACCAATGAGACATCCTCAACTTTTTCAATAAAAATGTTTCTAAATTTCGTGTTCTCAGGCATAATTGCACCTGCCATAAAAGCTCCAAAAAGCGCGTGGATGCCGATAATTTCAGTTGCATAACTTGAAATGAGCAGTGTTAGAAAGAAAATAGCCACGATTGGTTTACTTAAATTCTCTCTAGAATTATGCAATTCGCCAACACGTTTTAAAAATGGTCGAACTAAAAAGATCATTGCAAGTACATATACGAATGCCATTATTATCACATACAACGCACTGACTATTGAGCCTGCTTTTACGATGGCAATAACGGCAGCCAAAATACACCAAGCCGTAATATCATCTGCTGCTGCACATGTAATAATTACTGTTCCTAATTTGGTTCGATGTAAACCTCTTTCTTGAACAATTCTTGCTAATACAGGGAAGGCTGTTATGCTCATCGCGATTCCCAAAAACAAACCAAATGCAATAAACTGAACTCCTTTTGGTGCGTATTCTTGATAAATGAAATAAGCCAATCCCATACCGAGTGCAAAAGGAATAATGATGCTTGCATGACTTATAACAACAGCATCATGTGCTTTGGTTTTCAGAACTTTTAAATCCAATTCCATTCCAATCACAAACATGAAAAGAATCAAACCAATTTGACTTAAAAATTGAAGATTAGGCAAGGAAGCGGCAGGGAAGAGGGCTGCTGAAAATTCAGGGAAATAATAACCAACGATGGAAGGTCCGAGGAATATTCCTGCAAAAATTTCACCAATTACACTCGGTTGACCAATTCGTGCACTTAGCCAGCCAAATATGCGGGCAAAGAATATTATCGTTAAAATCTGAGCCAATAAAATAGCTAATGGATGTTGGATATTGTGCATCATGGATTCTAAGAAATCTTCCCAATGACTTTTAATGCTTGAAGGACTTACTATCGATCTTCCAATTTCAAGATCCGCTCCGTGAAGAATAATCCAATACATCAAAGCGGAAAAACCACCAATTACTATGATGTAAAAAAAGCCATTTTTGAATGCTTTCATAGTCAGAATTTTCTGCAAAAATGTTGCGTTTAAAGACACGAAAATTAGTCCTGAATTCATTTTGTAATGAAAGCCTCAAATAATGTAATGGAAGAGTAAAAGAAATCGGAAATGAATTTTTAGTCCGAGAGTTTTTTTAACTACAACTTCACTTTAAGCAGAAAGTCTTTTCGAAATGATTCGCTCAAAATCAGCTTTCTTGAACCTTTTCGCCAAGCGCAATCAACATAATCTATACCACAACCAACAACAAATGGTAATGCTATTAATTCTTTGCGATTGACTTGTGCAAATTGATCTTCTGGAAGTTCTGCCAACAATTTATCTAAGGAGTAGTTTTTTAGAATCACAGTTGAGCCATCCAGTAATTGTGCCGATTTATCACGACTATCAATTTCAGATGTTGAAATGTAAACGATGACATTTATATCTAAAAAAACTTTGCCTTTATTCGTATTCAATTGAATCAAAGAACGTTTTTTAGCTTGTTTGCCTATTTGATTTCTCAATTTTTCAATGGCTTGTTCCAAACGCTCCTTTTTAACTGGTTTTCGCATGTAATCAACAGCAGCTAAATCGAAGGCGTCTGCAGCATATTCCTTATAAGCTGTTGTGAAAATAATGGGTTTATTGAGTTGTTTTGCCAATTCTAAACCATTTATTCCTGGCATTTCGATGTCCAAAATATAAAAATCGGCTTCGTAATGTGCGTGTTCCTTTAGAAAAAGAATTGGGTCATTAAATGAACGTAAAACTTCCACATTTGGTAGTTCGTCGCACAATAATTTCAGGTAAGTAAGGCCTGCTTTTTCTATCAATTTAGAATTTCTGTTGTGAGTAATATCAATAGTTCCAAACATTCTCCGGTAAGAGAAAAAATATGTTGATGCTCTTTTCGAGCGATTTTTTTCTATATCCAAGAAATCATAATCAGAATCCCCGTAAGGCAGAACACGAATATTATCTTTGTATATGTACAATCCTCCGAATTTATCTGCTTTGGCAGTTAATCTGTTCCAGTTTTCCAAATCCACTACGGAATCTTTTAACTGCCCTTGGACATAAGCTAAATTTATTTCAAAACTACCGCAGTCGGTCGGCTTGAAATTATTTCCTGTCCAATTAACAATTTGGGCATATTTTTTTTCTCGATATATCTGTACCGCTCCTCTAAACTTACCAAACTCATCAAACCTTTCGTTAAAATGATGGGCTGCCAAATTTAATTCTTCAGGTGTGAAAAACTGCTCTTTATCTATCAAATTGATATATGAACAATCATTGCCCTTATAATCCCTAAAGTTAATATCAATTATGGGCTTAGGGTGGTCAGGTGTCATTGTATTATGAAACCCTATTAACATTTTCTCAATTTTGCTTGCTTCTTTTGAGTCTTTATCACCTTCAATGTCAAATATTAGGGTTTCACTTACTGGAGAGATATAAAAAAATGTTCCTCCATTATCTGTTTTTTGAATATCAAAATCGCCTATCAGTTGCTCATTTAATAATTTGGGATTAACCTTTAAAGAACTTACAGTATCAGAGATTCTGGAAAAATCACTTCCAGAAATCACCTGTTTATCCAACAGTTTTCCTAAAGATTCTTGCAACTCTTGCTTGATTTCTTCAATATCGTTTTCATTAGGTAATTCATCAAATTCTCTTATAGGAATGGTTATGTCTTCCAAATTTATTCCTGCTAATTCAAAAATTTCCCAGTTGATTAGAATTGTAACTATTTTATGGTGTTCAGGTCTTTTTTTGGCTTTAGTAATAATAAGAACCTGTTTTCCAATCGAGGCAATAGCAAGTCTTCCAATCCCCTTTTCTCCCATAATTGGGCGAGGTAACTTGGAATTGTCTTTTGGTGGCATTGAAGTTTTTGAATTAATAAACTTACTTTCTGTTCCTATAGTAAGCCAACGAGTTTCAAATTCGTCTCTAGTCATCCCTAGTCCATCATCTCTTAAAATAAGAATATTATCTTTCCTAAGTAAATCGATGTCAAATTTATCGGCATAAGCATCATGAGCGTTTTTTATCAACTCATTTATTGCAGTTGGAATTCCAGCTATTTGCTGTCTTCCAAGTAAATCCAATGCCCTTGCTCTTGTTTTAAAATTAGCCATTAAGGTGATTGTTTATTATAGCTTTCCCAATTGCAATTGCATATTTGGGTGGAACAGCATTCCCGATCATTCTTGCCGCATTAGCAATACTTGTCGCTTTTATTTTGTAGTCTAAAGGAAAAGATTGCAAAGCAGCTCCCTCACGAATGGATATTGCTCTATTTTCTTCTGGGTGTGCAAAACGCCCATTTGAAATACTGAAAAATTTGGTAGTAATTGTAGGTGAAGGTTTATCCCACCTCATTCTACCGTAAGTATCTTTAAAATTAACAGTGTCGTTTTTATGGCAAGAAGGAGCTAAATTTTCATTATGAGCATAGGAAATTCTAGAGCCTCCATTTTTCTCTGTTAGATTCAAGCGATCAATATTAATTTGCTTTAAACCAGCGACTGTATGCATAAACTCAGTTTCATCTCTATGACCAGCTTCAACTTTCGGAAAGCCGTTGTGTCCACCAATTGTATCGTAAACCGTTTTTAGTTTGCCTGCATACTTTATTGGTTCAAGTACATTGTTATTGACGCGATTTGCAATTAAGGTTAGCCTTCTGCGACTTTGAGGAACGCCATATTCCATAACATTGTGAACTCCGTGATGTACCGCATAACCGTGGTCTTCTAACCAAAGAATAAAATCTTCTAATCCGCTTTCGTCTTTTCTTCGAAGTACACCAGGAACATTCTCCACAACTACATAACCAGGATTGAAATATTCAACAAAACGTTTAAATTCAATCAATAAACTCTTGGATTTTTCAGATTTCTCTCTTTTGGTGTTAATAATACTCCAAAACTGACAGGGGCTGCATCCAATCATAATTAAATCATCGTCATTTCGTTGTAGATTTAATTCGTTTTCCAATTCTGTTTCTTGGTATTCAAAAACGTCAGCGTGTATAAACTTAGCTCCTTTAATATTGGCTTCGTATGTTTCTTTACACGAATTATCGTAGTCAATGCCAGCTAATATTTTTATACCAGCACTTTGCATTCCTGAACTCATTCCCCCTCCAGAACAAAAGAAATCCACTGCTTTAAGTTTGGTTTTTGTAGTTGTTCTCATTTCGTGAATTAAATTTAAAAACTTTGTTGATTGGTAACCTACAAATTTTTACATTTAATAAGATTATTTATCGGAGTGTAAATAAAGTTATCAAATCTGATTTATTAAAAAGAGATTTTTTTCATCCCCCTACCCAAACGTACACGTATAAATAAACGCAGGAGGGAAGTTGAATGGTGTGAAATCGAGTTTTACTTTGTGGAAGCACTTTTTGAGTAAACTGTGTGCTTGTAAGGAATATTGAAATTGTACGAAATGACCTTTCGGTCGAAGGTTTTCGCGAGCAGCATCTAAAATGGCGTGGCGCAGTTCGGAAGGAAACATCGCAAGCGGAAGTGAGGAAATGATTAAGTCCGCTTTTTCGAGTTGCAAATCATTTAATATTTGATGAATTTGTTCGGCAGAATCGTGAATTAAATGCACGTTAGGATGCTGGATCTTATGGGCTAGTGCTTCGTAGAAATGGTCGTTTAATTCAATCACAATCAACTGCGTATCAGCACCCATTTTTTGAATGATTTTCTCTGTGAAAACGCCTGTTCCTGGGCCTAGTTCAATAATGACTTTAGCTTCTTTTATAGGAACATGATTCAACATTTTTGCAGCTAAAAATCGAGAACTTGGCGCCATTGCACCTACACTTTTGTCCTTGAAAATTGGTTGAGAAAAGAGCGTTTTGATGACATGACTAAACTTGTAAAGTGGCTTTTGAACCGTTGATAACTGCAAGAACTTTTCCGGTTAATTCCTGATGAAAGAAAGGAGAGTAGGGGTGAGCGGCTAAACAATTTTCATCGTTGAATGTCCACGTTAATTCTGGGTCGAAAACCGTACAATCTGCTTTTTGGCCAACAGTAATACTTCTGTTTTCAATGGAGGCAATAGATCTGCTGCGTTGTGAAAGTGCATCTAATAACACATCCAAATCAGCACCTTTTTCGCGGTTCAATACGCCAAATAAAGTTTGCAACTGGAAAGCACCAAAAGATGCATTGTCAAATTCCAATTCTTTTTCTTCTTGGTCCATGGGGCGATGGTCTGAAACAACGGTGTCAATCGTTCCGTCTAACAAACCTGCCCACAACGCCAAGCGATCTTCTTCGCGGCGCAATACAGGCATAACTTTCAAAATGGAATCAAAATCCTGCATGTGCAATTCGTTGAACACCAAATTCATCACGTGTGCATCCGCTGTTAGTTGTAAGCCTTGTTTTTTCGCTTTTCGAATCAAATGAACGCTTTCTTCGCATGAGATTCCTGTCAAATGCAAACTTCCACCTGTGTATTCCAAAAGACGAATATTGCGCTCTACTTGAATGATTTCTGCAATCGCGGCATCGGCTTTTAGTCCTGTTAAGGTTGAGGCCATACCTTCGTTCACCATTCCTTTCCCAGCAATTGAATAATCGCGAGAAAAACCAATAACACGCCCACCAAAATTCTTTGCGTACAAGAGTGCTCGGTACATGATTCCACCAGAAACAGGCGTTAAATCATCCGTAAACAAACGCACTCCCGATTGAAACATATCGTACATTTCAGCCAATTCTTCGCCTTTCATTCCTTTTGTAATTGCACCAAGTGGATGCAATTGAACAGTATGATCTGCTGCACGATTCAGCTGGTATTCGATTTGAGTTTTTCCGTCTGAAACAGGTGAAGTAGTGGGCAAGGAGCAAACATGTGTAAATCCACCAAAAGCGGCTTGGTCAAGTCCCGTTTGAATGGTTTCCTTGTGCTCAAAACCAGGGTCACCGAATTGTGCTTTTAAATCCACCCAACCTTGTGAAATGTGCAAATCTTCGGATTCTACCATCAAAGCATCTGGATCTTCCAAGTGATTTTCAATGGCTGTATAAACTCCGTTTTCGATTAAAATATCCTTTAGTTGATGATGATGAGGTGACGTTGGGTCAATGATTTTGGCGCTTTTCAAAAGGATTTTCATAGGTCTGTTATTTCCAGAATTTTAAAATAGCTAGTTCGCAAAGAACAAAGAATAAAGCCAAAGCGGCGAAGATCTTCCAATATTTGAAAGTGTCTTCCACAGCTATATAGCTCTTACTTTGCCCAGAGGTCACTTCGTTAAAAGTAACATTTTTTATGCCTGCATCGACAAAATATTTTTCAATTTCATTCTTTGAAAGAACGGTATTATTGGATTCAGTGCGGTCGTAATTCAGCGCCAAATTCCCTATGACGTCTTGGTTGATGATGTCGTAGTTACCTGCTTTTAATTTCTCAATGGCTTCCAAACCTGAAATAGAAATCGACGAATAGGAACCATTATTTTGAACTACAGGAATAAACTCAATTTTTTTGTTTTTCAATTTCAAAGGCTGATCGTTTTCAATTTCTTCAAAAACCCTGATTTTATTTTCTTTTCCAATCGTTGCGTATAACGGAAAAGTACGAACGGAAAACTCTCCTGAACGCAAAAGAACAGTTGGGAATAAAGCGTTCGAAGCGAAACTACTAAAGTCTTTTTCAAGTGAACTTAGAAATAAAAAGCCATTTTTCGGAGAACGCACCAATAAAGGTGAGCCATTGCGCATGTTCAAAAGAGGCAGTGCAGTTGTTTGTCGAAACGAAGCGGAATAGGCTTTTGAGATGGTTGGCACATTTAGATTTTCTGTTTCTTTTTCGAAAACTCCTTTGAAAAACGGGTCTCTGTAATTGATTTTATCGATTTTAGTTCCTGCCGAAGAAGTGCCCGAAATACTTGGTAATTGCAAGTCGGTCAACAAGTTGTTGTAACTGTTTTTGTCAATGGAAGCGCCAGGAAAAATGAAAATACTTCCTCCGGCATCCGAAAAATCCATCAGCTCTTCTGCCATTCCTGAAG
>CAZHPL010000093.1:0-11045 GCA_964534495.1 uncultured Lishizhenia sp. | reverse complement strand
CGCATCTACTGCTTTGATACCCGTTTGTAATGGTTCGTTTACAGGTTGACGGAAGATAACACCTGGCGCTTTACGCTCAATTGGCATTTCATATAATTCACCTGTAATTGGACCTTTACCGTCAATTGGATTACCTAATGTGTCAACAACGCGACCAACCATTCCATCACCTACTTTAACGGAAGCAATTTTCCCAAGACGACGAACTGTATCACCTTCTTTTACTTCAGATGAACGACCTAACAATACGGCACCTACGTTATCTTCTTCAAGGTTTAATGCGATACCTTGCATTCCACCATCAAATTCGATAAGTTCACCATACTGAACTCCATTCATTCCATAAATACGAGCGATACCATCCCCCACTTGTAGAACGGTTCCAACTTCTTGTAATTCAGCCTCAGAGCGAAAACCTGATAATTGTTCTCTTAAAATTGCTGAAACTTCTGCCGGTTTAATATCTGCCATTTGTTTCTGTATTAATTGTGCTATCTTTTACTTAGTTAATTCTTGCTTCATTCTTTTCAATTGAGCGGCTACTGAAGCATCAATTTGTTTGTCGCCCATACGAACAACAAAACCGCCAATTAATTTTTCGTCGATAATTTCAGTTATCTCTAAAGTGCCTTTAACACTTGCGCTAATTCTATCTACTATTTTTTGTCTGGTCGACGCATCTAGTTGTCTAGCACTTGCTATAGAAATAGGTACAATACCTTTCATTTCTTTTAATTGAGCTAGGAAGGCATGTGCGATTTCTAAAATCAATGATTCTCTTCTATTGTTTGTCATCAACTTAAAAAAGGCAAGTGTCAATTGATCAAAATCTTTAAAGATTTCATTCAAAACTGAGATTTTCTTGTCCTGATTGATCACCGGTGAATTTAAGAAAACTTGAAAATCATAATTATCTTCTGCTGTTTTCAAAACACGCTCCATGTTTGATTCAACCACTTGCAACTTTTGTTGTTCAGTGGCCAATTCAAGCAAAGCTTTCGCGTATCTTCCTGCTGATTTCGTTGATTTCATAGGATTAATTCATGTTGATATCACCAGCCAATTTATCAGCCAATGCTTTTTGTTTTTCGTCAGAAGCTAATTCACCACGAACCACTTTCTCAGCAATTTCCAAAGACAAACTCGCCACTTGCGTTTTTAATTCCGCTAAAGCAGCAGCTTTTTCACTGTTAATTGTATTACGAGCTGATTCAACAATTTTTTCTGCTTCCACTTTAGATTTGCTTTTCGCTTCTTCAATCATGTGGTTAGCCATTTCTTTTGCTTCCTTCAAAATCGAATCTCTTTCAGCGCGAGCTTCTTTAAGAATCTTATCGTTTTCAGCTTGCAACAATTGCATTTCTGCTCTTGTTTTTTCAGCTAAATCAAGTGCTTCAGAAATTTTTTGTTCACGAGCGTTTACTGCTGATAAAATTGGTTTCCAAACAAATTTCACCAAAATGATTAGCAACAAACAGAACACCAATCCTGTCCAAAACAATAAACCGTAATCAGGTAGTATTAAATCCATTTTATCTTGTTTTAATTTTTTAAATTTTAATAAAACTGTCAGAGCAACCAACCGTTACCCTGACAGTTTAAAAAATTACTTCGCGTTTCCTAGTAGACCAACTACTACACCGAAAAGTGCAACACCTTCGATCAACGCAGCTGCGATAATCATCGCTGTTTGAATTTTTCCAGAAGCTTCTGGTTGACGAGCGATTGCTTCCATTGCGGAACCACCGATTCTACCAATACCCAATCCTGCACCTAATACTGCAAGACCTGCTCCAATTGCTGCTATACTTCCGTACATCTTATATAAATTAAAAAATTACTAATTAATGATGTGCTTCCTCAACTGCTGCTCCGATGAACAACGCTGATAACATCGTGAATAAAAACGCTTGTAAAAACGCCACTAACAATTCCAAAACCGAAATAAACAAAGCCATAGGTACAGATAATCCTCCCCAAGCCATGTTCTTGTTAATGAAAATAATCGAAATCAAAGCAAGAACGATAATGTGACCTGCTGTTATATTCGCAAATAAACGAACCATTAATGCGAATGGTTTTGTAAAAATCCCAACGATTTCAATTGGAACCATAATCAAAAGTAGTGGAATCGGAACTCCAGGTGTTGCAAATATATGTTTCCAGTAATTTCCATTTGCTGAAAACAAGGTAACTAACAACGTGCAAATAGCAAGGAAAAGTGTTACGGAGATATTTCCTGTCAAATTTGCTCCCCCTGGAAAGAAAGGAACCAAACCTAACATATTGTTAAACCAAATAAAGAAGAAAATAGTCAATAAATAAGGAACGTATTTTTTGTATTTGTGGTGATCAATGTTTGCTTTTGCAATATCATCACGAACCATTAAAACCATTGGCTCTAAAAATTTCGCGATTCCTTTTGGTGCTACAGCTCCTTTTTTCTTGTAATAAGAAGCCATTGACAGCATTATAACTAAAATAAATACAGCTCCCATTAATAATGAAGCGACGTTTTTAGTTATCGATAAATCCAACACTTTGGCATTATGAGGATGATCGCCTTCAAAGGTTAATTCTCCACCATCAAGCTTGTAGATTTTCTCATGGTAAAGTGCATAACCATCAGCAGGACCAACGCCTTTCAAATAGTTTGTTTTTTCTCCGTTTAGTTCAACTTCCACTTCCTCGCCATGGTAAAAATGACTAGAACTAAATGTTTTTAATCCACCATCAACCAAAATTACTGGTAAATAAATCGCTGTTCCACCATGTTCTGGACCATATAAATGCCACTCGTGAGCATCTTTAATGTGGTGCATAATCATCTCACCTACATTAAATTCTTTTTCTGGTTCGTTGTTCGCCCAAGTAGTGTTAAAAGTAAGACTCGTTAAGAGAACTAAAAAAATGGTTTTGAATAATTTAGATATCGCCATGAGCTGAATTTCTTCTGTAGGTTTTCAAAATTTGGCGCAAAGTTAGTTAAACTTTCTTAACATACAACAATATTGTAACAATTAAGATAGCTATCTTTTTCTTGCTTTTTTATACAATTGAATGGCAATCATTAATGCAATCGCAACGCCGAAAAAACCAAGTGTTCCGTAAATCCAGTTCATTGCACTTTTCATGACTACAATAAATACAATGGCTACCAAAAACAAGGTTGCCACTTCATTCCAAATGCGCAGTTGTGTAGATTTCCAGGTACAAACTCCTTTTGCTATATCAAACATGATTTTTTGACAATAAAAATGGTAGGCCAATAGTAGCGCCACAAATCCTAATTTGACATGCATCCAATCCATTTTTAAATACGATGGGTTTGCCACCAACATGGCGATTCCAAAACCAACCGTCAATACCATAGCAGGAGTGGTGATAATCCACCAAAGTTTTCGTTGCATCATGGTTAATTGTTCTACCAAAATGGATTTTTTGGGCTCTGTTTCGTCTAAAGCTTCTTGTGCATAAATAAAAAGACGAACGATATAAAACAAGCCAGCAAACCAGCTGACAACAAAAATGATGTGAAGAGATTTAAAAACGTCTATTTGCATGGGTCAAAGTTAATGCTTCCATTCGTGGACAATCTACTCGTTTCAAACAAAATTTTGATTTAATTTGTAGAACTATGAAATTTCAACTGTTTTTACCCTTGCTGTTTTTAGTTTGCTTTTCGCCTTTTGGAAGGGCACAAGACAAACTTTTTTCGGTTGAAGGAAGTTATCAAGGGAAAAACCTATTCGTTAATAATCCTCCGCAATCCGATGGTTTTGGGTATTGTGTGTCGAAAGTCTCTGTCAATGGCGATATTCTCCCTGCTTCCATTCAAAATTCTAGCTTCGAAGTTGATTTTTCACTGTTTAATTTAAAAATTGGCGATCCTGTTTATGTGGTGTTGGAACATGCTCAAGGTTGCGCTCCGTCTTTTATTAATCCTGAAGTTTTATTGCCCAAAAGCACCTTTGTATGTACAAAAATCAAAGCGGATAAATCGGGAACAATAACCTGGGAAACCAAAGATGAAAAAGGTTCTTTGGATTTTATCATTGAGCAATACCGTTGGAATCGTTGGGTTGAAGTTGGACAAGTCAAAGGAACTGGGAAAAGTCAGGCAAATACGTACACCTTTCAAATGATTCCTTGTTCTGGAGAGAACAAAATACGCGTTTCTCAAATTGATAATTCGGGTGAAAAACGAAGTTCTTCTTCTTGTTCATTTGTTTCTGCTGTTCCGAAAGTAAAAAAATCACCTTCGCGTGTCACAGACAACATTTATTTTAAAGCCAGCGGAAAGCGCGTTAAAACGAAATTTGAAATCTACGATGCCTTTGGAAATTTACTTAAAGTCGGTTTTTCGGATATGGTGGACTGCACTAATTTGCTAGACGGTGTTTATTTCATCAACTTCGACAATTCAACTGAAAAATTCATTAAAACAAATCCATGATTAAAAAAATTGAGCACTTAGGAATTGCTGTTAAAGACTTATCTGTTGCCATTCCATTGTATGAAAAGTTGTTTCAAACTCCTTGTTATAAAACGGAAGCGGTAGAATCGGAGGGTGTAAAAACGGCTTTTTTTCAAATTGGAGAATCAAAACTAGAACTTCTAGAAGCGACAAACGCAGATTCTCCTATCGCAAAATTCTTAGAAAAAAGAGGCGCTGGATTTCATCATGTTGCATTTGAAGTGGAAAACATTGACCAGGAAATTGCGCGGCTTCAAGCAGAAGATTTCCTGTTAATTCACAGTACAGCAAAAGACGGAGCCGACAATAAACGTATTGCTTTTTTACATCCTAAATCGACCGACAGTTTACTTGTTGAATTGTGTCAAGAAAAAAGCTGATAAAAAGATTCGGCTTCTTTGTAATAGTAGGTTTGCATACCAATTGATTGAGCGCCTTGAATATGTTGGGGACTGTCATCCACGAATAAGATTTCTGCAGGTGAAAAACCTGTTTGTTTGGCTGTCCATAGAAATGTTTCCGCGTCTGGCTTACGTTTGCCTATTTCAAAAGAAAGGAAAATTTCATTAAAAAAAACACTCATTTCCTTTTCCGTTGCTCTTTTCCAGGCGGCATTAACCCCGACAATGTGTAAATCGTTTGTGTTGCTCAACATATACAAAGGAAAACGATTTTTCAAGCGCCCCAATAATTCGATTTTTTCACTTGGAAATTCTCCCAACATAGCATTCCAAGCATTCACCACTTTATTCGCAGACGTTCCTTGCGGACAAAAATCAAGAACTTTATTGATAAAATGCTGCGCTGAAATTTGTCCTTTTTCATAAGCGTCGAAAAGCGATGTTTGTTGCAATTGTGAATAGCGCTCTTTGAAATCAACCAAACCCAATTCCACAAATGCATCTTCAGTTGCCTGATAATCAATATCAATTAACACTCCGCCCAAGTCGAGCACAACACATTTTACGGCATTCCAATTCACTATATGATTCTCCATAATCACAAAGATAAGCGGGTAAAAACTCTTTATTCTTATTTAAACAAAATCTAAATTACATTTCCTGACAATTGTATGACAATCCAAAATGACCCGCATGCGATATTTGCAGTAACAAAATGTTGATTCGTGCTGCAGAACTTACACATATTAGCTTTCACACATCGCAACCTTGAAGTAAACAAAATTGGGTTGTTACACATCGAAAAGGATCAGCAACTTGAACGTCTCTCTCGACTCAAGTCTCACTTTTCAATTCAGGAACTTTTTTACCTCACTACTTGTAATCGTGTCGAACTAACCTTCGTACTTGACAAAAATGTTACAGAGGAATTTGTCGCTGAAATGATGCAAGTGCTTTATCCAGAAATGGACCAAACGGACGTGTTGTTTTTCAGCGAGCGCGTGGAGCGTCATTCAAGTATTCATGCCGTCGAGCATGCTTTAGCTGTCGCTTCTTCCATTGATTCCATGATTGTTGGAGAACGTGAGATTATTACTCAGGTTCGATTGGCGTTTGAATATTGTCGTGATTTAGGTTTAACGGGTGATTTGATTCGTGTTTTGATGCGTCAAGTAATTGAAACAGCGAAGAAAGTATACACAGAAACAAGCATTGCAACTAAACCTGTTTCGGTTGTTTCATTGGCTTATCATCACCTAAAAGATTTAAACATTCCCCTTTCTGCAAGAGTATTGGTTATCGGAGCGGGAGTGACCAACACTACTATGTGTCGCTTTTTGAAAAAACATGGCTTTAAAAAATTCTATGTTTTCAATCGCTCGTTAGAAAAAGCAGAGCAATTAGCACAAGAGTTAAAGGGCGAAGCACATGCGTTGAGTGAATTGAAATATTTTGATCAAGGATTCGATGTCATTATCACATGTACTGGTGCTGATTTTCATGTTATTTCACCTGAAATTTACAATACAATCCTACAAGGAGAAACAGGAACTAAAACCATTATTGATTTAGCGATTCCACAAGATTTGGATCCTGAAATTTTAGAAAAAAATCCTGTGACGTATATTTCTGTTGATGTGCTTCAAAAGATTTCAAATGAAAACTTGAAAGAGCGCTCGAAAGAAATTCAACACGTAGAAAGAATCCTAGCAGAATCTGTTTTGGAATTTGAAACCATATTAAAAGAGCGCAATGTAGAATTGGCGATGAAAGAAGTACCGAAAAAAATCAAAGCAATCAAAACAGCTGCGATGAACGAGGTCTTTCGTGCGGATTTAGAAAACATGGATGCTCAATCGAGAGAAGTATTGGAAAAAATTATCGGCTACATGGAAAAAAAATATATCAGTGAACCGATGAAATTAGCCAAAGAAATTATCCTTAAGAATGTCTGAAAATAAATTGATTCGAATTGGTACCCGCGGAAGCGATTTAGCGTTGTGGCAAGCCAATCATGTGAAAAGCCAATTGGAGCAATTAGGCTGTGCTGTTGAAATTACCATCATCCAAACTCAAGGTGATCGTATTCAGGACTTAAGTTTTGACAAATTAGAAGGTAAGGGTTTCTTTACAAAAGAAATTGAGGCGGCTTTATTGAACGAAAGTGTTGATTTAGCGGTTCATTCACATAAAGATTTGGAAACCAACCAACCGGAAGGTTTGAAAATCATTGCTGTTTCAGATCGTGAAGATCCATCTGAATTATTACTTATTCACCCACACGCTTTTGTTGCGAATCAAAAATGGGGTTTGCGTGAAAATGCTGTCATCGGAACGTCATCTGCCAGAAGAAAATCGCAAATTTTAGCATTACGTCCAGATTTGGAAATTAAAGATTTACGTGGCAATGTTCCCACTCGCATCCAAAAATTACGCGACGGAAATTACGATGCTATCTTATTGGCGAAAGCAGGCGTAAATCGACTCAACTTAGATTTATCTGACTTATCTGTTTTGGCTTTAAACCCATTGGAATTTGTACCCGCACCTGCTCAAGGCGTGTTAGGTTTACAAATTCGTGCTAATGACGCGCGTACAGCTCAATTTGTAGAGAGACTAAATCATGCCGAAACAGCTGTGAAAATTGGCTTGGAAAGAGCCGTTCTTCAAAAAATGGAAGGTGGTTGTCAATTGCCCTTAGGTGTTTACAACGATGGTGAAAACGTTCATATTTCTTTTGCGAAAAATGCTTCTGAAGCCTCCCAATATTTTCACTTGCATTTTAGCGAAGAAGAAAACTTGGCTGACCAAATTGTTGCTCAACTTAAAAGCTTGTAAATTTGAAACGCGTGTTCATTTCACGTGATTCTTCGGACGTTCAAGCATTGAAAATGTTCTGTGAAGAGCATCAAATCTCATTGATTGCCAAAAGTCTTATTTCATTTTCTGCTGTCCAATCCCCACTAATTCCTGATACAGATGTCATCTTCTTTTCATCTATTAGGGCCGCACAGTTTTTTTTAGAAGTGTTTAAAGGTGACTTAAGGTCTAAACAATTAGCTTGCATTGGCCAAAAAACAGCAGAAGCGATTCTTGAGAAATGTAATTTAAAAATGGACTTTATTGGTAGTCGCTCAGCAGAACCAAAGCAAGTAGCAATAGAATTTGCTGTTTGGCTTGCTGGAAGAAAAGTACTGGTTCCTCATTCCAATCTAAGCCAAAAAACCATTGTTGCAAATTTGCCTAGTGAACAAGTTGAAACCATTGAAGTCTATCAAACTCAACTTCTACCAATAAGCATTGAACCCTGTGATAGCTATATTTTCAGTAGCCCAAGTAATGTTGACGCTTTCTTTCTAAAAAACACATTGTCTGCAAAACAACACGTAATAGCATGGGGAGAAACCACTGCAAAATCACTTCACGAAAAAGGTATTCAGCCTATCATTTTGAAAGGAAACCCGGATATAGAAAGCATAAAAAAAGAGGTGCTGAAACGAATCAACACCCCTTCTATCTAGTTTGAATTTTCTTATTTGATTTTCAAAGCGGTTTTAGCTTGTGCATCATTTGGATCAATTGCAATAACAATTTCCCACATTGATTTAGATTTTACTTCGTCTTTCACCGTTGAGTTAGCATAGTAATCACCTAAATACTTAGCCGCTTCCATCACCATTGTTTTGTTGGTATTATTTGCACGTTCCTCAGGTTTTACTATTTCTATTACTTTTTCATAGTATGGTTGAGACAACCACAATTTAGCTTTTGGATCCGCAGATTCGAACTTCAGATTTGTGCGAGCTCTCCACCAATAAGCTGGTGCATATTTCGGTGAAAGTTTAGCCACGCGAGCAAATGCACTATCAGCTAAAGCATAATTTGCTGGACCAAAATAGTATGCTTTTCCTAAATCATATTCTTCAGCTGGGCCTAATTTTGCTACAGTAGCTTTGTATTCATACATTTCAATTGCTTTCGCGTAATTTTTGAACTTACTGTATATTTTTGCCATATCCCCACTGATGTCTTTTTTCGCTACTTCGCTCATACTTGCCGCCTGCTCATAAGCTGCCAAAGCCAAGGTGTCTTTACCCGATTTTGCAAGCAATTGACCTTTGTTTTTGTAGTCTAAATAATTGATTTTATCAGCAGGTGCGATTTGGAAAAAACGCTCACTTGCTTCCATACCCAATCTTATAGCATCCGGATTTGTAGTACACTCAACAGAAGAGAAAGCTGTCATACGTTCTGTATAGAAGTTAGAGAAACCATCTTTTTTCAAGTTCGCCACTTCTTCCATTGTTTCACAATATTGTTTGCCTAAGAAAAGAGCTGTAACACAACGGTATCTCGCTTCAATTGTATTGTTGTATTTCAAATAATTTTTCCAATTCTCAATGGCCTTTTTAGGCTGATTGTATTGCATAAACAATTCTGCACTGATGCGGTAAGCAGGTGCGTAAGTAGAGTCAATTTTCTTCGCTTCTTTATACATTTTGTTCGCTTCATCCGGGTTTTGAGCACGTTGGTAAATTACAGCAACACGCACCAAACCTCTTGGAGATTTTGGATTGATTTCCAATACTTTGTTGTAGCTTTTAATGGCTTCAGAAGCATTGTTTGGAGATTTCTCGTATTGTGCATCACCTAACATAAGATAATTATCTTCGTTTTTTGGATCTTTTAATATAGCATCTTGTAATAATAAGATCGCCTCATCCAAACTCTTTTTCTCGCTACGAATCATGATTTCAGCGATTCCACGAGACACTTCAGCATTTTTTGTTTTCAATTTTTTGGTTGCTGTTTGTGCTTTCGTAAATTCAGCCTTAGCTCCAGTTTGGTCTCCAGCTAACCAAAGTGTTAGTCCTTTTCCAACAATTGACATTGGACTAATTTGGTCTACACTGTAACCTTTGTTCCACATCATTTTGGCAGAATCCAACTCTCCTTTTTCGAAGTAATAATCTCCAAAGTAAAAATAGTTTTCACCATTCGTTGGTTCTTTTGCAATCAATGCATTGAATTCATTTCTTGCGTCTGAATAGCGCTCATTTTCGGTTTTGTAAATCGCACTTTGCAATGTTTGTGCGTAAGAAACAGCTCCTACTACCAATGTAGCCGCAATAGTTCCTAAGAGTTTCATAATATTAGTTTTCTTTAAAGTATGCTTATCAATTCTCTTGCCAAAAATAAAACGCATTTCCCTTTTGGCAATATTTAATCTGGAATAAATGCAGAAATTCTTTTCTTTTATCTATTCTTGGTTAATCTGAATGAGTCTTACAGGCGATCTTGCTGGCACTAACTCTGATTTTTGAACTATTAACTGCCCTTTTTCACCTGTCAAGAAAATGATGAATCCAGAATTTACAGTTGATTTACCTGCTTTATTTAACATCCAAATACTGCGTGTTAGTGGGTATTCTTTTGTGTAAATATAACCTTGATAAGGTTTCAAATATTCCCCACCTTCCGTTCTAGAAACATTCATCACACGAATTCCATCTAAAAAGTTCATTACTTCAAAATCGTCTTGGTCAGAAATCCAATTCAAACCAATAACTCCCATGGCATTTTTATGCTTTTTGACGTACTCAATTACTTCTTTGTTGGAATGTGCAGCAAAAGCATTTGGGGATAATTTTCCATGATTTCGCAAATGCAAAGAATCCAAGATGAAATTGAAATTGGAGGAGAATTTATTATCAAAAACAACTTTAATTTCTTCACCTGATGTTTTCCATGTTTGCTTTTTACTTGTCAATATTTCTTTCAAACGTGGAACTGTAATCATTGAGTCCGTATTCTCAGTATTGATAATCAAAGCAACTCCATCTAAGGCAATCATGTCGCTTCTAACTTCCATTTGCATTTTACGTAAATCGTCCTTTTCCTTTTTAGTGAAATCCCTTGAAATACAAATAGTTTTTACTTTATCATCATAGAAATCTTGGATAATGTCACCTTCTGTTTTATACTTCGCAACGATATTTGCTTTTGGAAATTGACTTTCAAATACATCAATACTTGTTTCGATAAGTGGCTTAAACGATTCATCTACGTAGATTTCCGTTGTTCCTCTTCCGTGAGCATTTTTTTGATAGGCAAATGGATTTTCTGAATCATCACAGGCAGCTAAAATAACAGAGGCTGTGAAAAAT
>CAZHPL010000092.1:5707-11194 GCA_964534495.1 uncultured Lishizhenia sp. | reverse complement strand
AATAGCAAAAGAACGATTCGGCTTCGGTTTTAGAGAAATTTTGTTGTATAAAAAGCTCAATACAATCCTCTAATTTTGGTGGTTTAAAGTTTGCTCTTTTCTCTTTTTCAATTGTTTTATCTTCATTCAGAAAATTGAAATTGTCGTTTAATGAAGGTACTTGTACTTGACTCACTTGTTGTCTCACGGGTTGTTTAATGGTTGTACTGAAATCATACATGTGAATCAGGCTACCTTTTAAGGGATTGTGGGATGGTATGTATTTTACAAATCCCCATTCACTTAGTTCTGAAATGCACTTATGGTAGGTGTTTTTGGAACCAATTTTAGAAAGTTGCATTGTGTCTTCTCTATGAATAGAAATTGGGTTGTTGAACCGATTGACATTCCAGAATTGAAATAGTGCAAGATATAAGCTTACATGGCTTGCATTGAGTCTATTGTCATTTCTTATCTTCTCCATTACAGCCGATAAATGAGTGATGTAATTCATTGTTTTTTAAGTGTTTTGATTATTTTATTTGATTGAATTAACTTGACTATTTCTTCGTAGTCGTATAAGCAAACCTTACCAATTCTACTGTAAGGAACGATTCCGTTTGTTTTTAATTTATGGAATGTACCTGGCGAGATATTCAGTAGTTTTCTTGCTTCATTTGACTTCATCCATCTTTTTTCAATGGGAGAGCGTCCATTTTGAAGTCGTGAAATTTTCTCTTTGTTGTTCATGAGGAGTTTTTCAATTTCCTTTAAAAAGTCATTTTTAAATTCCACTAGTTCTTCTTTTGTGATTATCGTTATTTCCATTTATTTATTTTGAGCGAAATTCTTATGGTTTACTTTGCTCTTAATCCAACCTTAGCGTAGTTGTATGAAATTATTTGCTTTTGATTCATTGATTTTTGTTTTTGGGTTTTTAAGTTGTTGTTATTCATGTGTTTATGAGTTTTTGATACTGTTATTACATTTCCTGTTTTTGATTTTATTATCGAATGAACTATGCTGTTTTTTGGATTTGTAAGTTTGATATTTTTTAGAAGTATTTTGTTCAATTAATTGTTAATCAGTATTTTGGATAGAGGATTTAACGAAATTCTATCCTTTCGGTCATTTAATCAATTATCTATTTGATTCTAAAATGATTCTGTTTAGATTACTTGCTAAATCATACAAAAATTTGGCGCTTTCTTTTTTACGATTTTTTACTGAGAAAGCAGCTCGGTTGATGTCGTTTAAGTTCATATTAAAGATTTGACCAATTGCCATCGCAATTTCTTTTAAATCACTTTTCCCATAATTGAAGGCTTTGGCATGATGTAGTGCAAGTACAAGTTCTACTAGATCGTATTTTTGAAGTGTCCATTTCAATTCGGGTATTGGTTTTTTGTCGAAAGAATCCATGTCATCTGTTTTTTCTCTCAGGAGGTTGATTGCTAACATGTTTGCCAAAATTATGTCGTAGCCTGTGTCAAAAAGAGAGTCTATCGTATATAATGTTTTAATCGTAATGTCGTTTTTAGTGGCTTTCAGTGTAAAGTAATGTTCATCACGGAAAAGATTATTAGAGTTGACGTAATTGAAGAAATCGCTATATTCTTCGAAATAGGACGTTAGTTTATTGATTTTATTGAGCTTGTAGTTTTCAAATGTTTTTTCATCCATCCATTTTTGTTTTAAGTGTAAATCGAGAAAAATGCTATTGGCTATTCTTTGTGCCATAACTTGTGGTTTAATGGACTTGAAAAAATCAATTTCTTCTTTCGGGTGCTGAAAACCTTGTTTGCAAACAAAGGTTCTGAATTTGGTTAGTAAATTGTCACTCAACTCGATTATTAACTCAGCGCGTTCCCTGTTGTTTGTTCTTTGGGTGTACAAATCTTTTAACTCTGAATTGTACCTTTCGAACATTTCTTTGTAATTACTCATATACCTTCTGATTAAAATTTGGGATAGGTACGATGGAAAATGTGGATTACGGATTACGGATTAGCGGATTACGGATTACAGATTGCAGATTGGCAGATTCACTTCGTGGCTGCCTACGGCGGTGCGGATTACAGATTACAGATTACAGATTAACAGATTACAGATTACAGATTAACAGATTAGCGGATTACAGATTACGGATTAACAGATTCACTGCGTGGCTGCCTTCGGCGGTACGGATTAGCGGATTACAGATTACAGATTACAGATTAACAGATTACAGATTAACAGATTGCAGATTAGCGGATTACAGATTAGCGGATTACAGATTACAGATTAACAGATTGCAGATTGGCAGATTACAGATTAGCGGATTACAGATTGGCAGATTACAGATTGCAGATTGGCAGATTACAGATTACAGATTAACAGATTACAGATTACAAATTGCGGATTCACTGCGTGGCTGTCTACGGCGGTGTGGATTGTACATTTGAATACAATTGAGGTCATTTTGTTTTGGGGAGGGGTGTTTTGGGTAATGATAGCTAGTATTTAGTCTATTATGAATTGTTTTACGGTTTCTGTGTCTATCCCAACGTGTTTTGCGAATTCTTGGATTGTGATAAACTGATGTGGCTCTTTTTTCAGGTTTTGTCTGATTGTACTGAGTAGTCGCCTGGCGTGTTTTTCACTTTTACCGGTTATTCGTTGTACGTCTTTTGGATAGATGCAAACTCGCTTTGGTAAGTTCATACTCTATCTATACTTTATCTATACATTATCTATACACTATGTGTGGTGTATTTTATCCGTTGATTTTGTAAAAATAATTTTTTTCAGAATAATGTCATCCCTTCGGGATTGGGCATTTGAAAAATGTTTGGGTAGTAGAATAATGTCATCCCTTCGGGATTGGCCTTTTGAAAATTTTCTTTGCCTCACTTTTGTCAATTGAGACGGGATTTTGGGAACGCATTAGGTTCTTTATATGGATGTAATTCTCATTACGAAGATTGTTTATTAGTCCTTTTGTCTTGACACAAAAGAACGAAAAAGTCAAGTCTCAATTGAAGCCGTTCGGAGAAAATTTTCTCATGGATCACTTCAACGAAAAGGGTGTATGCTTAGGCATACAAACGCAAGCGCTTTTCTGAAGTGATTTACCATTCGAAAATTTGTCTTAACCTCACTTTTGACAATTGAGACGGGATTGTGGTAACGAATGAAGTTCTTTTTTGGAAAGCGAATTAATTTTCGCTAAAATGACCAAATACAGTCATTTCGAACGTATGTGAGGAATATAAAATGCCACTGTTACATTTTGTAAGAAATAAATTGTACAATTGATCATTTGGTTTTTAGTAGAAAGCTCGATAAAACTCAAATTGTAGTATCTTCGAAACAAAAAAACATGAGATTTCTCCTGCCATTACTACTGACTTTCGTTTCCTTCTCGCTCTTTTCGCAAGCTTTAGATTTGTCTATGCGATTGGAGAAAAATCAAGATTATCGTTTGTTTACGCGTTCAAAAATTGAGGTTTTTGAAAAGAAAAAAGGAAAGGTCAATAAAACGAAAATGGATGTCAATGCCAATATTACTTTTCATGTTACAAAAGTGAAGAATGGTATTTTTTATTGTGATTTGCGCTATACGTTCTTTGAATTGAACATCGAAACAAAAGACAAAACGATACGTCTTTCAACAGCCAATACTTATACAGATGATGATTATTCGGTTGAAGGCATAATGGGTAGAGTATTTTCAGAAATGACGAAACACGATATCCAAATAAGTATGGATAGCAAAGGGAAGATTTTGAATAGTGCGGGATTTGAAAATTTGTTTGCAGATGCTATCGATCGATTTGAAAAACTTCCAAAAGACAAGCGCGAATCTTTGAAAGCGGACATTCAAAAAAAATACGGAAAGGAAAGTTTTGCGGCGAATTTCGAATTGATAACGCGTGTTTATCCCAAATCGCTTGTGAATCTCAACGATATGTGGGAAAGTACCAATTTGGTTGACAGTGACAAAATACAATTCAATGCCATCAATCATTATCAATTGACAGAAGTGCAAGATGCGTTTGTTCATGTGGATGATAAAATTGATTACGTGCCATTAACGGGGTCAGAGAAATCAGACACAAAAAAAGAAGGGCAGGGAGAAGGTGAGGCCTATTACAAGCTCAACAAAAAGTCAGGTTGGATTTATGAAGCAAAAGTAAATCAGCGTGTTAAATTGTACGACGATATGAAAAATGAGCCCGAAAATTACATGTTGTTGATAACCGAAACGACCTATTCCGACCACTAAAAAAGTAGATTTACAGGATATTTTCTACTTTTACCGCCATGATGCAAAAAGGAGACAAGAAAATTATTCGCGGTTGGGTGATGTACGACTGGGCGAATTCTGTTTATAATTTGGTAATCTCTTCTTCGATTTTTCCGATATTTTATGAGGCTCAAACGCGCAATGTTTACGCTGAAAAGAATCATTTGATTGCTGACAATGTCAATCCAAACGATGTGACGGTTGATTTCATGGGCTTGCATGTTTCACCCAGTGTGATTTACTCGTTAACGCTTTCGTTATCTTTTTTGATTGTGACGTTTTTATCGCCGCTTTTATCTGGAATTGCTGATTACACAGGGACTAAGAAAAAATTCTTGCGTTTCTTTTGTTATTTAGGTTCACTTTCTGCGATGTCCTTATTTTTCTTTGACGCGCATCATATCGAATTTGGTTTGTTGTCCATTTTATTCGCTTCCATTGGTTATTGGGATTCATTGGTTTTTTACAACGCATTTTTACCTGAAATTGCTGAGCCAGAAGACCAAGATCGTGTTTCTGCACGTGGTTTTATCATGGGGTATTTAGGAAGTATGTTGCTTCTTCTGATTTGTTTAGGAATCATCATGGGGATTGACAAGGCTTATACAAAGTACAGTTTCTTGCTCGTAGGAATTTGGTGGGTTGGATTTTCACAATTGACGTATCGTGTGTTGCCAAATAACGTGTACAATAAGAAACCTGAACCGGGTTATATTTGGAGAGGTTTCCGCGAATTGAAGTTAGTTTATGCTGAGTTTAAGCAAACCAATCGCTTGAAAAAGTACTTGTTTTCGTTCTTCTTTTTCAATACCGGTGTACAAACGGTGATGCTTATGGCAACTGTTTTTGCTGCAAAAGCAATTGAATGGCCAGGGAAAAGCGGTACATCTGGTTTGATTGTCGCTGTTTTATTAATTCAATTATTGGGAGCGATTGGAGCAAAAATCATGTCTGTTTTGGCGGTAAAATTGGACAACATTCGTGCGCTAATGATTTCGGTTGGTATTTGGATTTGCATTTGTATTTGGGCGTTTTTTATCCATAAACCCATTGAGTTTTATTGCTTAGCTTCTTGCGTTGGTTTGGTGATGGGGGGCGTTCAGGCAGTTGCTCGCTCTACGTATTCAAAATACTTACCTGAGACAACGAATCATGCTAGTTATTTTTCCTTTTTTGATGTAACTGAAAAAACAGGTATTGTATTCGGAACAGCGTTTTTT
>CAZHPL010000092.1:3628-5697 GCA_964534495.1 uncultured Lishizhenia sp. | reverse complement strand
ACATGTTCAATGACATTCGCTATTCAGTTTTCTCGGTAGGATTTTTCTTTATTATAGGATTCATTTCCTTGTTTTTTGTCCCGAAAAATGAAGTTGAAATACAATTAAATACAACACAACACTAAATATGAGAGCACTTATTGAAGCCGCATGGGACGATCGTTCCCTTTTGCAAAATGCAGAAACCGTTAAAGCTATTGAAACAGTAATTGAGGATATTGATAAAGGACTTTTGCGTGTTGCAGAGCCTTTGGATAATGGTGATTGGCAAGTCAACGAATGGGTGAAAAAAGCGGTTGTGATGTATTTTCCAATTCGCCAAATGGAAACCATTGAAGTCGGACCTTTTGAGTTTCACGACAAAATGGCTCTAAAACGCAATTACAAAGAGTTGGGTGTTCGCGTTGTGCCTCATGCGATTGCACGCTATGGAGCGTATGTAGCACCTGGAGTTATCATGATGCCTTCGTATGTGAACATTGGTGCTTACGTGGATTCGGGCACAATGGTCGATACATGGGCAACTGTGGGAAGTTGTGCGCAAATTGGAAAAAATGTGCATTTAAGCGGTGGAGTAGGAATTGGTGGTGTTTTGGAACCTTTGCAAGCAGCTCCCGTGATTATTGAAGATGATGCTTTTATTGGCTCGCGTTGTATCGTGGTGGAAGGCGTTCGCGTTGGAAAAGAAGCTGTTCTTGGTGCCAATGTCGTTTTGACTAAATCCACAAAAATCATTGATGTAACTGGAAACGAACCTGTTGAAATTCGTGGATATGTTCCTGAAAGAAGTGTAGTTATTCCGGGTTCGTACACGAAAGCATTTCCCGCAGGTGATTTTCAAGTGCCTTGTGCGCTCATCATCGGGAAAAGAAAAGCCTCAACGGATTTGAAAACATCTTTGAACGAAGCGTTGCGTGAACACAATGTAGCGGTGTAAAACACTTTTAGTTTTTCGTGGTCTTTTTGCATTTAGGTGTTATGAAATAGGAAACGCCTCCAGTAATAGTCGAGCTTGAAATTGAAATTTCTGAACTTGAGTTACGAATTTCATAATCCAACATTCCGATTCCAAAGTTAATTGATAGATTTTTCTTTGGAAAATAGATGAAGTTTGGAGCAATAGTAAAACTATATGAGGTATTATTAGAATTCGCATAGCTTGATTTCTGGAAAGAAGTTGTGAAACCGCCTCGCAACATGAAGAATAATTTTTCGTGTAATAAGAAATAGCGTTTTGTATAGACACCAGCTCCATAAACCCGATTGTAATTTGGTTCCATGCCGTCATATTTATAATAATAATAGTTTAGTTGCAATCCACTTTCCCATTTGTTTTTGTAAACAAGCCCAATTTCTGGATTTATCCTAAGTAGTGTCAAACCGCCGTTTTTAGGAAACTGTTTCTGGAAACTGAAATTTCCTCCAATAACAAGTGAATTATTGTTTAATTGTGCAAACGATTGGATGTAAAAACACAAAAAAGCCAGCAGTATTATTTTCGTTTTCATTATCTCTTTTTTTCGAAGCTACAATTTATTTGGAAGGCGCAGCCTCACTTTTCGGTATTATTGGGCTTAACAAACCGATTTCAGGTAGAAATACCTATTTTTCTTTCATTGATTGGCCGTAATAAATCTAAATTTCACAAAAAAATCCGGCCTGAATACTCAAACCGGACTTCTTTACTTGTTGATGATAGTTATGCTTCCTTGACCACTATCACGAGGTCGTCTTGTTCTACCATTGAGTTTTCGTGTAAGGCAACTTTGCTTACTTTTCCTGTCAACGGCGAGTTGATGGTTGATTCCATTTTCATGGCTTCAATTACAAATAGTGCTTGTCCTTTCTTGATTTCGTCGCCTTCGTTCACCATGATTTTTACGAGTTTTCCTTGTAAAGGAGCGCCCACATCATTTGGTCCGCTGATTTTAGCATGTGCCACTTTCGACGATTGAATCGAGTTGTCTTTCACAACAATATTTCTTGTTTGTCCGTTGATTTGGAAGAATATTTCACGGAATCCTTCATCGTTTGGTTCGCCCATATAACGGAAACGAATCAATAAATTT
>CAZHPL010000092.1:0-3618 GCA_964534495.1 uncultured Lishizhenia sp. | reverse complement strand
GACTAGAATTTCTTCGTTCGGTTTCATCGGGTAATAGAAACTTGGCGTTGGTAATTTTTCAACGTATCCAAAGTGCTTTCTAAACTTGTGAAAATCTTCAAAAACTTTAGGGAACATGATGTACGACAAGAAATCCTCTTCCGTTAAACTTTGATCGAATTTGTTTCTAAACGAACTTAAGCCTTCTTCCCAATTCAAAGATGGAATGTGCGCATTTGGTTTTTCGGTATAAGGAACAACGTCTTTTAGAATGATTTTTTGTAATTCTTTCGGGAAACCTCCAAATGGTTGTCCTAAATCGCCTTTAAATAATTGTTTTACTGATTCAGGAAAGGCTAAATTTTCTCCTTTGGTAAAGATATCTTCCTTACTCAAATTGTTTGAAGTCATGAATAAAGCCATGTCGCCCACCACTTTGGATGACGGAGTAACTTTAACAATATCGCCAAATAATTCGTTGACTACCACGTAGTTTTCCTTGATGGTTTCAAATTTTTCTTCTAATCCTAAACCGCGTGCTTGTGGCAATAAGTTGGAATATTGACCTCCTGGAATTTCGTGGTCGTACACTTCAGCGGTTCCAGCTTTCAACTCACTTTCAAACGGATAATAATATTCCCGAACTACTTCAAAATAATTAGAGTAGTCGTTCAAAGCTTTCAAGTTGATTGTATTCTCACGCTCGTGACCTTGAAAAGCAGCCACCAATGCATTGAAATTTGGTTGTGAAGTCAAACCACTCATACTTGCTAATGCAACATCAACGATATCAACTCCTGCTTCAATTGCCTTCATATAAGTAGCTGGTTGAATGGAAGATGTGTCGTGTGTGTGTAAGTGAATTGGAAGATTAATTTTTTTCTTTAATTCCGTAATCAACACTTCTGCTGCATACGGTTTTAGTAAACCTGCCATGTCTTTTATGGCTAGCATGTGTGCTCCTGCATCTTCGAGTTGACAAGCAAGGTCCAGATAATATTGCAAGTTAAATTTCTGACGATTGGGGTTCAAAATATCACCTGTGTAACAAATACAAGCTTCCGCCAATGAATCGGTATTGTTTCGAACTGCAGAAATACTGTGTGTCATGCCTTCTAGCCAATTCAAAGAGTCGAAAATTCTGAAAACATCGATTCCGTTTTTCGAACTTTTTTCAATGAATTTATCCAAAACATTGTCTGGATAGGCCGCATAACCCACCGCATTACTTCCTCTGAAAAGCATTTGCAATAGAATATTGGGTGCAGCCTCACGAATCATGCGCAAACGTTCCCACGGGTCTTCGTGTAAAAAGCGCATCGTTACGTCAAATGTTGCACCTCCCCACACTTCCAAAGAGAATAATTCTGGGAAATTGCGAGCCATTCCTTCTGCGACCTTCAAAATGTCGTGGTTACGTAAACGCGTTGCAAACAAAGATTGATGTGCGTCACGTAAAGTAGTATCGGTGTAGAGAATTTTCTTTTCGTTTTTGATATAATCCACAAACTTTTCGCGCCCCAATTCTGTCAATAAATCCTTCGTTCCTTTTGGAAAAGGTACTGAACTATCCACTATAGGAACATGCGGTTTGCGGAATTGTTTATTGGGGTCATACGCCTTCACATCGGGATGGCCATTGACTTTTAGCTCTGCTAGGTATTTCAATAATTTGGTACCTCTGTCCTTGTCAACGCCGTATTCAGGAATCAATAATTCAGGATGTTCTTGAATAAATCCAACGGTTGCTTGTCCGTTTTGGAACGTGTCGTTCGACATCACATTTACCAAGAAAGGAATGTTGGTTTTTACGCCACGAATACGAAATTCGCGTAAGGTTCTTTTCAAACGAGCCGCTGCACCTTTCAAAGTTCTTCCGCTAGCAGAAACCTTTACCAACATGGAATCAAAGAAAGGAGAGATTTTTACGCCTGAATAACTACTTCCTTCGTCTAAGCGAATGCCGTAACCTCCTGCGTTTCTGTAAGCTACAATCGTTCCATAATCCGGTTTGAAATTATTTTCTGGATCTTCTGTTGTAATGCGGCATTGGATTGCCCAACCGT
Organism: uncultured Lishizhenia sp.; assembly: GCA_964534495.1. Taxonomy (GTDB): domain Bacteria; phylum Bacteroidota; class Bacteroidia; order Flavobacteriales_D; family Crocinitomicaceae; genus UBA952. The sequence goes on along the minus strand of CAZHPL010000092.1, from coordinate 1,573 downwards.
TGCATTTCACTTCATCTTGGTGATGGATAAAAATCTGACTGTGCGACAAAGGATGTCCTGCTGCAATGATGATTTGCGAACGAACAATATCAATTCCTGTGATTTCTTCTGTGATGGTATGCTCCACTTGAATGCGCGGATTCACTTCAATGAAATACACATTTTCATCTTTGTCGACAAGAAATTCAACTGTACCTGCGTTGCTGTATTTTACATGTTGTGCAATGCGTGTGGCGTACTCGTATAGTTTGTTTTTAGTTTCCTGTTTTAGAATGGAAGGCGCGATTTCAATTACTTTTTGAAAACGACGTTGTACGGAGCAATCTCGTTCGTATAAGTGAACGATATTTCCGTGTTGGTCGCCCAAAATTTGAACTTCAATGTGTTTTGGATTATCGATGAATTTTTCAATGAAAACGGTATTATCTCCAAATGCTTTTAACGCTTCATTGCTTGCATCCGTGAATGAAGTTGCTAGTTCTTCTTCTTTGTGAACAACGCGCATTCCACGTCCACCACCACCAGCAGCAGCTTTTAACATAACTGGAAAACCAATGCGTTTTGCTTCTGAAAGCGCTTGTTCAACGGTGTCGAGTTTCAGTTGACTATCAGGAATCAATGGAACATCTACTGCTTTTGCAACAATTTTAGCGGCTACTTTATCCCCCAATTGTGCCATTGCTTCTGGCGTTGGACCGATAAAAATAATTCCTTCTTCACGGCAACGGCGGGCAAAATTCACGTTCTCCGACAAAAATCCATAACCCGGATGAATGGCATCTACTTCATTTCGCTTTGCCACACGGATGATTTCTTCCATATCCAAATACGGTTTTAAAGGCTCACTTTCGTCGCCAATTTGGAAACTTTGATCGGCCTTGTATCGGTGTAAGGAATAACGATCTTCATACGTGTAAACCGCCACTGTACTGATTTTTAACTCAGATGCAGCACGAAAAATACGGATTGCGATTTCGCCACGGTTGGCAACTAGTAATTTTTTAATTGGATGAATAGCAATAGAACTTTCCATTTATAGGTGTTTAGGGTTGATGATAAACGAATGGTATGGCTCAATAGAGCATTTGGTAACAAAATGTCTGAGTAACACTAAGTCTGTTTTTGCATGTGAATTAACTGAATCAAAATAGGGCAGGAGCGCAAGATTCAGTTTGTAGTTCATGCGTCAACGGGAATTTAAAGAGAGAAAAATAGGAGCGCGCAAGACCTTGATAGAGAAGCTGTCAAAATTGACATAAAAAAGAAACTGCTTCATGAAAGTCTTACTTATTTTCTGCAAAAGTATAAATAAGAAATTTCAGGAAGCAGTTAAAAAAAAAGAATCTTTAAGAAGATTACAAATGGTGATTTACAATGACAAACGGATTAATATTCGTCTTCATTGAATAGGAAATCTTCACGCGAAGGGTAATCCGGCCAAATTTCTTCGATGCTTTCATACATATCGCCTTCGTCTTCTAAGTCTTGTAGGTTTTCTACAACCTCTAAAGGTGCTCCGGTGCGTATAGCAAAATCAATTAACTCTTCTTTAGTTGCAGGCCACGGAGCGTCT
>CAZHPL010000091.1:223-11240 GCA_964534495.1 uncultured Lishizhenia sp. | reverse complement strand
TCACCGCAGTGGAGAAGGGCGGCTTCTCGGTGTTCTGCGGCGTCGGCGAGCGCACCCGCGAGGGCAACGACCTGTGGCTGGAGATGGCCGAGGCCGAGTACACGGACGCCAAGGGCCAGAAGGCCTCGGTGCTCGACAACGCAGTGCTCGTGTTCGGCCAGATGAACGAGCCGCCGGGCGCGCGCCTCCGCGTCGCGCTGACCGGCCTGACGATGGCCGAGTACTTCCGCGACCAGGAGGGCAAGGACGTCCTGCTGTTCGTCGACAACGTCTTCCGCTTCGTCCAGGCCGGTTCCGAGGTGTCCGCGCTGCTGGGCTCTACAGGAATGTTGTACAAGAAATCAATATGCGCTAACAAAGATGAAATGGTGAAACCAAAACTTCCTGCTTCATGTGCTACGTGCGAACCGCCTTTTAAATACAAAATTTCATCTGCGGTATTCATCGTAAAAATACAAGTCACCAAAATGATTTCCATAATCAAAATCAAGTTAGCATCTTTCTTCGGCCATCCAGCCAATTCCTTCATGTTTAAACGTGGTAGTTTCAATAAATTACGTCTAGACAAAAATACAATCGTAGCCACCAATGCAAGAACCGAAAGAATTTCAATGAAGCTAATCATGAACGTATAAAATCCACCTAACGAACTGTAGAACATTCGGTGGTGTCCACTCAAGCCATCAGCAATGATTTCAATCAACTCAATTTGTGTAATGATGAATGCCGCGTACAGAGCAAAGTGTAGCAAGGCAGGAATTGGACGTGTGAACATTTTTTGTTGTCCAAAAGCGACCAATAACATCGTTTTCCATCGTTCAGAAGAATTGTCTGTTCTGTCGATGTCGCGACCTAACAAAATATTACTTCTTACTTTCCAAATATTGTAGCCAAAAAGTCCGAATCCGGCTATCAAAATAACACCAAATACAATCGATTGAATCATAATTTATTATTCAGGAATACTGTCCAACATTTTTCTGAGTTTCTTTTCTTCCATGTTTGTCAACGGAACACCTTTTGTTTTGGCTCCAAAAACAGAGAAGTGAACATAGCGCTCAGGGTGCAACTGCAAATCATCAACAAGATTTTGTAACTCATTGTTCGTTTCTACAAGTTCTGTATACAATTTATCGTCGTTCAAAAGTTTACCCATCGTGCCGTTTCCACTTTCAACATCAGTCAAAACTGCATTTAATTTTTTCAGTGTGTTTTGGGCATCAGAAATCACATTTTTGAAATCAGCACTTACTAAATCATCCGATACTTTTTTTGCATTTCCAATGATGGAAGTAATTTGATCGTTGCTTTTCTTTAAGTTTCCTGTGATGTTTTCAACGTTCTGCATGATGTGATTGAAATGTACTTTCTCTTCACCCACAAAGGCTTCGATTTCTGTTGCAACATTTCCTAACTTCTGAATTGTAATTTTTACTTGTTTCAAACTTCCTTCAATCTCAGAAGTCGCTGTTGAATCCCAAAAAGCAGACAAAGAAACAACCATTCTATCTACTGAACTCATCATTGCTTGAAGTCGCTGTGAAATAGGGTCCGCATACGCTTTCACTTGCGACATCATATCAACAGAAAGTTTACCAGGTAAAACGGCCTTTGGTTTATAATATCCGTTTTTAATGTCCAATGGTATTTGAATAATCATTCCTTTGTTCAATAAATCCAATGAACCGATTTCAACTATTGTACCTTTCGGCAGTTTGATGTTTTTGTCTGAAATACTGAAAGTCATTTTTACACGCTTTTCAGGTGGATTTCCTTGAACGTTTTGAATATCCATCACTTTTCCAACTACAACACCGTTAAGCGTCACATTACTAGACACCATTAACTGGCCTGAATTTGGAAAATAGGCATAATACAAATCATCACCGCCAAAAAAACTATTTCCTTTGAGGAAATTCACACCGGCTACCAAAACAACAATGGCAAGTATGGCGACAACTCCGGCTTTTATTTCTTTTGAAAATCTCAAGACTTATTTTTCTGCTAATTTAATAGCTTTTTCGATACTAATGCGCTCGCCATTAAAGAAAGCAACAACAAATGCGTGATTATATCCTTTTTCAATTAATTCGTTCTTGTAATTCTTTGCGCCAGCAAGGTCATTTACGAATTTTCCTGCGCAATATTTAAACTTATTATCCTGAATGTATTCGAACATTTCTAAGTTTTTAAAACGCTCCGCCTGCATTGAAACTTTTTTATCGGATGTTTCAATTTGAACTCTGAAAATCAAGCCTGTAGAATCTTTTGCACTTGTAGAATCTGATTTTGTAATAGTGTTTTCTGTTGACGTTTTAGGTACAGTTGTATTGGCAGGCTTTTCGCTTGGCTTTTCTTTCTCAGGTGTTGAAGTAGACCCACTGTCATTGGTGGCATTTACGCTTTTGCCCTCCAACTCATTTTTATAATCTTCAAATGCTTTGAACATAGCATTCGCCATTTTTTCCCATCCGTCAGGTTTTCCGATAAATGCTTCTTCCGTTGGGTTGGATAAAAATCCGGTTTCAATTAGCACAGATGGCATTGTAGTTTTGTATAAAACCAAAAAACCTGCTTGTTTTACTCCTCGATCGTAGCGACCTGCTTTTTTGAACTCACGTTGTAATAAATCGGCAAAACGAATGGAAAATTTGTGGTAAACTGCCAGTTGTAATTGCTTGGCAATAATTGCATCCGGAGACATGTCAAACTCTTTGTATTTGGCTCCTTTGTCGTCTTCCAAAGCAATGATTGAGTTTTCGCGTTCGGCAACTTTTTGCTGTGCTTCCGTTCGGTGCAATCCTAGTACATACGATTCCGTTCCGTATGCAACTGTACTACCCGCATTGGCGTGAATGCAAATAAACAAATCTGCTTTTGCTCGGTTGGCAATATTCGCTCGTTCAATTAATTCCACAAAAACATCTTTGTCGCGGGTAAACACCACTTTTACATCGGGGTATTTTTCCTTAATCAAAGCGCCTAATTTCAAGGCCATTTCCAAACAAATGTGTTTTTCGTGCTCAAAATCACCATGACAACCTGGGTCTTTTCCGCCATGTCCGGCATCAATCACAACTGTTTTTAATAACTGCTTGGTTTGGGAAAAAAGGTGGTTGGAAAAAAGGAAACACACCGAAATGAAAAGTACACTCAATAAATGAGGCTTTCTTTCGTTTTTAGGTAGCTCCGTGAATTTTGGTAGTTTTGCACCAATTTTCTTCATATTGCAAAAATAGAGGCAAGTTTTGACCGATAGATTTTTCATAAAACAACTTTTCTTTAGTGCATTGTTAATAATGTGCGGCATATTTCGTGCCGAAGCACAACAACGCATCAAGGATACACTGGTTGTAAATGACAATTCTATGTCAGATATCATTCGCTACAGCGCTCGAGATTCTATTTACAACGATGTCAAAAACAAAAAGGTACATCTTTTTGGTGAGGCAAAATTGCAGATGGAAGACATCAACATGACGGCGGGTTATATTCTTGTGGACTTGAATGCTAATGAAATCATGGCGTCGTATGCATTGGACAAAGACAGCAATCGTGTTGAACTACCCACATTTACGGATGGAAACGAGACGATCACGTGCTACAAACTGCGCTACAATTTAGACACGAAGAAAGGCTACATGGAAGAGTTGGCCATCAAACAGCAAGAATTTTATTTCCACATGGGAACGGCAAAACGTCACCCCAATGATGAAATTCACCTGACGCAAGGACGCATTACGACCTGTGATTTGGACGATCCGCATTATCATTTTCAAATGGCGAAGGGAGTCGTTATTCCAAATGAACGAATCGTTGCGGGACCAATGAATTTATGGGTGAATGGTATTCCGACACCTTTTGGATTGCCTTTTGCGTTGATTCCAACTAATTCCAAAAAAGAGCGAACCAATGGAATTTTGTTTCCAGAATTTGTACCGATTTCACAATATGGTTTTGGTTTTCAGAACTTAGGGTATTATTTGCCGATCAACGACAATTTACAAACCTCCGTTTATGCGAATTTATACAGCCGTGGAAGTTGGGGCTTGCGAAATGATTTGGATTACGCAAAAAGATATGGCTTTTCAGGTCGCTTGTCCGTTGGATTTCAGCAATTTCGTTCGGGTTTTCCAACGAATTCTAATCAAAACAAAATCAGTGTCAGCTGGTCACATCGAAAAGAACCGAAGAGTAATCCGTATTGGAATTTTTCTTCCAGTGTGAATTTTATTTCCGATAATAACTCCAAAAATTCCTTGGATCCGATTAATCCTCAATATTTCAATAACTCCTTCAATTCAGATATTAACATCAATCGTCTTTTTCCTGGGAAACCACTTACAATGGGTATGAAATTGTCTATGCGTCAAAATTCATTGGCTCATAATTTTGCCTTGGTGAGTCCCATTTTTAATGCCAATTTAACACGTGTTTTTCCCTTCAAAAATGTTTTCAAAAAATCGACCAAAGAATGGGCAAAAACGATTCAACGTATAGGATTTACCTACAATATGGAAGGTCAGAATAAATCAAGTTTTGGGGATTCGCTTTTGACACAAGGAAAGTTCAAGGAAATTAGCAATCAGTTTATGAATGGTATTTACCAAAACATGACATTGCAAACGACTTTCGCACTTTTGAAAAATACTGTCAAAATCAATCCGAATCTGAATTACGGAAATAAAATCAATTTCCAGCAAATTGGAAAAACGTATAATGCTGCAACCAATTCAACTTTGATTGATACGCTTAGTCGTTTTGGAATGGCACACGAGTTCAATATGAATGTGAGTTTGACCACGATACTTTACAGTTATTATCAATTTATTGGAAAAAATCAACCCAAACTTCGCCACTTAATGACGCCAACAATTGGTTATCGTTATGTGCCAAAACTCAATGAATTGACGGTTGCAAATGCGGGTGTTAATCAAGCACAAATCATCTATTCACCTTACGAGAGAAGTATTTACAATGTTGGGAATTTGCAACAGGCTTCGATGTTGACTTTTGGTATCAATAATACTTTTGAATTGAAATTCAAATCGGAGAAAGATACAGTGACGGGCTTCAAAAAAGTGCGTTTAATCGATCAACTTTCCATCAACGGGAATTATGATTTTATGAAAGATTCGATGCGGCTTTCCAATCTGAATTTAAACCTGCGTATTAGTCCAAAAGATTGGTTAAACTTTGTTTCAAGTGCTACTTTCAGTCCTTACGCGTGGGATTTGACAACGGGTAAAACAACAGGTAAATATGCTGTTCAAAATCAACAAGGATTAGGTCGTTTTCTTTCCACTAGTTTGACGACGAGTTTGATGATTGCTCCTTCTAAAGACCGAAAAAAAGTTCAGGAAACAACGCAAAAAGTCAATAACACCAATTGGAACACTGATTACAATTATTTTGCTCTTCATCCCGAACAAGCTTTATATTTTGATATTCCTTGGAAAGTGAATTTCTCTCATGTTTACACAATTGCCGCGAATCAATCCATTTCAAGTTTTCAGCCAAAATCCTATTTATTTGTTCAAACATTGGTTGTGAATGGAGATTTGAGTTTCACCAAAAGATGGAAAATGGCCGCTAATATGAATTTTGATTTGCAAAAAATGCAGCTTACCAATTTTAATATTTCGTTGAACCGAGATTTACATTGTTGGGCGCTTTCTTTTTATTGGACGCCAATCGGAGGAAACAAAAGTTTCTTGTTGAGCATCCGCAATACATCTTCGATTTTCAAAGATGCCAAGTTTGAATTACGTAAACCACCTTCGTTTCTTTAATTAATAGGTTTTCCGATTTCAATTCCTAGAAGGGAGGTGAATTTAGCACCAAGAAAGATGATTTGTGCGGAATAATGCACCCAAGCTAACATAAAAAAGAGCGATCCAATCAATCCGAATTTTCCTAAAGCAAAGAAGTGTTGCAGGTAGTAACGAATTAATAATTGACTAAAAAACAATAGAAATGCCGTTACGATTGCACCACGAATCGCAAGTTTCCATTCTACTTTTCCATCGTGCAGGTATTTAAAAATGAACGAAAAAATGATGGCATTACATAAAATAGAAATGCTGTATTGAATCATTAAAACAGAGAAAGTTACAAAACCATTTTTCGTTGTAAACCAATGCTCGATTCCTGAAAAGATGAAGGCTTGAACGAAGTAAAAAACAATGATGAGTAGCGCAAAAAAGGCCAACATGGTTAAGGACAAAAAGTGAAACCCGAAAAAGCTAAGAATCACATTTTGACTGCTTCTTTTTTTCTTGCTGATATTGAAAAACTCATTGATGCTGCGCTTTAATGAAATGAGAAAAGCAGAACAACCGTAAATCAAAACGCCGATACTAAGGATTTCAAAAAACAAGCTGGGTTTATCAAAATTCACACCTTTCAAAAAATCTATGATTCCCGACGTATCTTTTATTCCAACTTGATTTCTTAAAATATCAACAATGATTTTTTGCATGGTTTCTTGTCCTACTATTCTACCAAAAATGGAGCTGGTCAAGTAAATAATTGGCACAAAGGAAAATAAAGTATAATAAGCGAGAGCTGCTCCATGAAAAAAAGCTCCGTCTTGCACATAGACTTTTATCGCTTCATAGAAAACGCGAAAAAACCAATACCACGGTCGATTACCTTCTTCGTATATGGATTTGATTGAGCTCATGCAAAGGTTCTAAATGATACAAAATAATTTCTTCTTCGTTCGGGCCGTAAAAGTAATTATGAAAAAGACTGCCAACGAAAACAGCTTTTGAAAAAATGAGTGGAATACCATTTGCTTCGGCTTCACTGTATTCATCGGGACGAAAATGTATTTTTTCACCGTTCCAAACGAGCGTGTTTACAGGTCCAAATAACAAAGCTTGACCCACATTGCGTGTATCATAGTACAATTTTTGGCTTTCTTTTTTGGCGGAAAGTTTACCGTTTTTCAATAAACAAATGCGGTCACTCATGCTTAAAACATCTTGTCCGTCGTGTGAAACAAGCAATATTCCTCTGTTTTCTTCTTTAGCTAATTGCAGTAATTGATGTCCAATTTTTTGACGCAAACGTCCGTCTAAATGCCCGAAAGGTTCGTCTAATAATAAGAAATCAGCAGGGTTGGCAATGGCACGTGCGATCGCAATGCGTTGTTTTTCACCACCTGAAACCAAGTGCGCTTTCGTAGTACGAATCTCCGACAACTCCATCATTTTGAGTAATTTTTCAACACGTTTGTCCCGTTTGTCTCGAGCTAAATGCAATACTTTTTCACGAATGTTTTCTTCAACCGTATGAAACGGATCCAATTGAAAATCCTGATTAACAATGGCAATTTCTTTAAATCCAGGAATGAGTAATTGAGAACTATACGGCATTTTTTTTCCATCCAACCAAACTTCACCACTACTTGGACTCAATAACCCCGCAATAACTTTCAATAACGAAGATTTCCCTTCACCGCTTTTACCGACTAAACCCACGACTTCACCTCTTTCAAGGGAAAAACGCACTTTGTTCAGAATCGAACGAGAGAACGAAAGCTCGATGTCACGAATTTCAAGCATGAATCAGTTCTTTCGGAAATTCTTTTGAGGCAATGTAAATTCCTGGGATTGGATTGGCAAGTGGTTCGTAATCCTTTATAAAAAAGCTAACAAGTAGTTCGTCCTGAATTTGTTCAATGGAAACTTCATCCAAAATACTTTCAGAAACGCCAACTTGTAATACAGGTGCATCACTTGAAAGGATTTCAACAACGCGCATGTTCGGTACGTCATAAGAGAAAGTACTTCCATCTCCCATTTGACCAGCAATAACGTAGGTTGCACCTTGTTTTTCGTTCGCAGTTTCAACGTTGCTACTCACTTTTAACTCGTCTTCCCAATCAAATTCACGATTGTCTTCTGATGGCAAACCATTATGGTCGCGATCCGCAATTTCTTGTGAATAAAACTGATTCAAGCAATAAACTTTAATGGTACATTTCATGGGTTATCTTTTTCGATTTCGTTGTCTTTAAAAGAAGAGGGGAGTAGGTCGGGTACAATTTTCAAAATAATGGGTAGCAATAAACTTCCGCCGGGCAATAAAAATAAGGCCATGGATGGCATCGATTTCAAAATATCTTTGAATTGTGATTTTACAGCTTCTTTTTCTTCTTTTGTTAATTCTTGTTTGGTTGATTTTTGAATCAAAGCAATTAATTCTTTGCTCTCTTTCAATTCTTTGACCAATTTGTCCTTGTTGCGTCCTAAGATGTGGAGCCAGCGGTCTGAAAAACTTTCATAGAAATATTGTATCCGAGAGTCCGAATTGATTACAGAAACGTCTTCTTCGTTCTCTAAAATAAAAGTGGTACAAAGATTTCTTGCTTCATCAATTTCTTGGGTAGTTAACCCCAACAATTTCCCAATATGATTGAGTTTCAACTCTTCTTTTTCAGAAGTTTGGTGTGTGCCTTTAGTGACAAAAATGCATAATTCCAAGGTTACTTTGGATAGCAGTTTGTGCTGAATCACTTGGTTTTTCACTTCATTTTCTTCAATTCCATGCAGTACATGACGCTCAATTTCTTCGTGATGTATTTTGTCCAAATGAGCGGAACTTAACAAACGCCACAACATGCGCTGTTCCTTTTCTTCCACTTCTTCATCCAAATAGGCAGCGAAAATCACCCATCTCATAATGAATTTTGCGTATTCCGTGTAATGATTGAAAAACGTCTCGTTTCTATTTTGAAGATATTCCTGAAATAGAATTACATCTAAAAAAACGAAGCTATTGGAAAGGTGATTGAGCCAATAATTGGTTCCGAAAATGGGGGTTTTTACACGAATTCGCTCCGCTAAAATACTTTCTAATTGTGCTTCGGGTTTCTTTTTACGGAAAGGCAAAAACCAGTCTTCGATACCTTTAGTTGTGGGTGCTTCTTTGTAAAAATCACACAAAGCATGAATAAAATCATCCGCATTAAATGCCTCTGTATGTTCTTGTTGGTAGCAAAAAAGCAGGGTTTCAAAAAGCAAGAGTTTCAATTCTTCATCCTGTGTATATTGATGGTGATTAAGTTTGTTTGAGTAAATGAAATTTCCGGGTATTCCGTAAATCAATCCCGTTTTATTAGACAGGTAATGCAACATTTCTTCCTTGTCCTGTAATGCATCAATTTGCAGGGAAATATGAGCTTCTTCGACGAGTGAAAAGAACTTGCGAATCCAGTTTTTTGCGCCGGGCTGTAGTTCTTTGTGCGTTTTTACCATTTTTAGGATTTCACTGCAAAATTACAGTTTACCTGCTAGTGTAGCACCTTTTTTACCAGTGAAAAATACACTTCCATCTGTTGAAAATACTTCGAACACGATCACATAAACGCCAATACTTGCTTTTGTTTGGTCGTCGTTTACACCATCCCAAGTGTACGTTCCTTTGGTACCAAGGAGTTCATTGCTAAATAACTTGCGAATCAAGCGACCTCTGTCATCGTAAATAGTGATTTTACCCAATAAATCTGGTTGAGGCATTTGATAGTTGATTTGCAAAACGTCTTGAAATCCATCGTTGTCAGGCGAGAATATTTCTTCGGATAGTGAAAATTCACCGTTACTGACACTTGGTTTATATTGCGAATTAATACGTCCTGGGGTAGCAAATCCAACCGTTTCCGCTGCGGAATGCCAATTGCTTCCACTACTCGAAGGGCCATTTGGGTCGATACGCTCTAAGGAAACACCATCATTGTTGTCTAATAAAGCAAACTGCCAGGCATTATTGTACGCAACTTTGTCGATGATTGTGCTGTTGTAAATGAGATAAACCGAACCCGAATCATTGTTGTAAGTGGGTAATTCAACGTATAGGAATTTTCCCGAAACAGCTGAAGGATAATTGTTTTTCACAAAATTGGAATCTTTTCCCAAAACAACATAATCGTTTGGTAGCAGCAAGTAATGCTCATCAATGGTTTTAAAATTCGCGATGGTATCATTATCAAAATTGGCCATTTGCCAGTCTTTCAAATCAAGAACTTTATCGGAATTATTGTACAATTCAACCCAATCTTGTCCGCCAGTAAAAGGATTTTGAAGAATTTCATTGATGACAATTTCTCCAGCTTGAGGCACATCAGGTAAAATAAAAATACCGTTCACATCAGTAGCGTTATTCCAACAGTCAGCAATGTTTTCCAGTGTAAACGTGTACGATTGACACAAAGCAATATTTTGTGAAAACTGCAAAATCATGGACGAAGGATATGTACCTTGAACATAAGCACTTTGCACCGAAAGACTTGGTGAACATGCGAAAATGGCAGTTGCTAATGCGGACGAATCCATGCCTTCAGAAAACGTTAATTCCAAGAAATTGGGACTCATGGCAATTGCAGAAACCAAGTTTGGCGTTTCGGTATCAGGCGTTGTGTCGTAAACTGAATTTTGTGAACCAGGTGTTCCGCCAATATTGCTCGTCGAAGCTGTCCAATTATCTGCAGCTGAACAAGGGTCATTCGGGTTGATTAACTCCAACGTAAATCCACCTTGTTTTTTTATATCATCGTTGTACCAAGAATCAAAATAGGAAACTTTGTCCAGTACAAGTCCATTTCCATCTTTTAGCACCACATCGTCCGAAGAGTTGTTTAAGCTAGGAAAACTGGTTACAGAAACTGCTGTTGTCATTGTGAACGAGTCCACACTGCTACTTGCACAAAGGACTTTATATTCACCCGGTAAAAGCCAAGCATTGGTAATCGTTCCATCGGCTGAAGCATCACCTAATTTCCAGTCAGTGATATTAAAAACCTTGTTGCTCTTATTGTAGATTTCAACAAATTCTTTTTCGGGTAAACCAATTATTGGCGATGGGTCTGGAAAAAACTCAGTGATTATGACATCTCCTTTTTGAGCTGTTTCGTTTATCAACAACTGAAAATTCATGCTTTGTACACCAGAAGCATTTCCCACAAGGTCTGCAATTCCGTTGGTTTGTAAGGTATAAGAATTTCCATTTTGTA
>CAZHPL010000091.1:0-213 GCA_964534495.1 uncultured Lishizhenia sp. | reverse complement strand
TACTAAATGTACCAAAGAAGCATCTGAACCATCAATACTTGCACTTGCGATGCCAACACTTGGCGTTAATTGATAATTGGTCAAAACCGTTGCTGATGCAGACACAGCTTCATTGAATTGCACATCAACTGTAGTTGTAGAAAGCGCATTTACTTGTGTTAAAACAGGTGGCGTCAAATCCAAAATTTCATCACCAACATAAATGTTGTCATA
>CAZHPL010000090.1:4490-11328 GCA_964534495.1 uncultured Lishizhenia sp. | reverse complement strand
GAAGTGATCCATGAGAAAATTCTCTCCGAACGGCTTCAATTGAGACTTGACTTTTAGCTTCGCTGCTTCTTCGAGGTGCGTCCTTTTGTGTCAAGACAAAGGATTTAAACAACTTCGAAGAATAGAAACAATCGCGTTCTTTTTCGGCCTTGAATGATGTGGTTTTAGCTACTGTAATGAAACCCATCCATTTTGAGCTTTTCTGAAAGAACAAGCGCTAAAATTGGGTTTCAGAAAGTAGTTAAAATGGTTCGCTGCGTGAATGAATCCCAAAAAACATCAAATAGATTGCGAACTAAACATCATTCCCAGCCTTGACTTTTTGATTCTTTTTTGTCAAGAAAAAAGAATGACAAAAATTTCGTTGAAGTGATTCATAAGAAAATTCTCTCCGAACGGCTTCAATTGAGACTTGACTTTTTAGCTTCGCTACTTCTGCGAGGTCGTTCTTTTGTGTCAAGACAAAAGGACAAAGAAAACCATTCGAAGAATAAAAACAGCTTCGTTCCATTACCGGCCTTGAATTACATTTTTTAACTACTGCACTGAAGCGGTTCATTAATATTTCTCGTATTTGCTCGAAATGACTCTAGATTAATTAGCAAGGCGAAAATGCAAGGCATTTTCGCAAGGATATCCCCTCAGAAAGTCATTTCGACCAAAGGGAGAAGCATTCTTAATATTCCTCACATTTGTTCGGAATGACTTGTTCAAAAGTATATTGTGCGAAAATACCTCGCATTTTCGCAAATTAACCACTCTTGTTGTCATTTCGACTGCAAGGAGAAAAATTCGCTCGGGAAAACAATCTTTTATCGAAGCAATTCTTGCGAACAAAATAGAAATTCCCAGTCATGACCATTTAGCTTCGCTGCTTCTTCGAGGTGCGTCCTTTTGTGTCAAGATAAAAGGACTGAAAAAAACAATTACTGATAAACAATCGTTTTCGTATTAGCTGTTTGCGCCGAAAAGAACCCCATACATCCTCCTTCAAAATTCGACGTTGGGTTCGCCGGTGTTGTACCATTAGAAGTATTCACAGACAACTGGTTAAAATACTGCCACACTTTTTTATCGATGCAAAACATGTCCACTTTAACCGTATCTCCCAGTTCTAATTGGTCAATAAACAAGGGCTGCATGCTCGTGTTTCCGTCCGTAAACTGATCGTCTTGTAAATTCATTTGGCCTTGTTTCTCGCCATTTTTGAATAAATGAAAACCATAATAGTTGGCAACACCTCCCGGGTCATTGTAAATCGGAACAACTAGTTTGAAAGTGTCTTGTCCAAAAGGAATCAAACTCACTTGCAAATCATTCATAATAACTGGATTGGGAAGCGTTGAATTTGCTGTGTAGGTTTTGCCATCAGCCGTTACTGTAATTGTATACGTTCGTCCTGGAATGCCTGGGAAATTTTGCAACTCATAAAGTCCATTACCAACGTGTGTAAACGAAGCTGTATTTCCTAAATTATCGGTTACAATAACAACCGCATCGGTTACAGCAGGATAGGCAACGGTTTCATCAAAATTCAAAGTACGTGAAATCTTTACCGTTTGAGTAGAATCTCCTTCGATGATGTAAGCTTCAATCACCACTTTGGGGTCTTCTTTATTCAAATTAATATCGATTACTTTTTGGCAAGCCATGAACGTTAACGCTATCACTGCAAATAAAATATAATTGCGTTTTTTCATCTTATTTGAATTTGAAGTTATAAGTTATAGCAGGCACAAATCGAAACAAAGTAGTTTGAACGGCCTCTGTTTTATTGGGATTATCTGCATTGGGACGAAAGTCAATGGAGTAAGCATTTTCACGTCCATACACGTTGTAGATAGAGAAATTCCAACTGCTTTCGAACTTGTCTGTGTTTTTTCTGTACCACGTCAAAGCAATGTCTAAACGGTGATAATTGGGCATGCGAGAACCGTTTCGATCGGTGTAAATGAAATACGTTTCGCCATCCACTTGGTATTTGCCAGAAGGAAACGTAACTGCATTTCCTGTGTAAAAAACAAACAAAGCTGAAACAGATAGTTTTTTATTGATGTCATACATCGCAACGACAGATAAATCATGCGTTCGGTCTTGTTTCGCGTTGTACCAATTATCGAAATTTATTCCATTGATTTGGCGTTCCGTTTTGGATAAAGTGTAACCAATCCAACCCGTGAAATCACCTTTTTTCTTCTTGATGATAAATTCCAAACCGTACGCTCTACCTTGACCGTATAACAATTCACCTTCCAGTTTTTCGTTGGCTTGCTGATTGGCTCCGTTTCGGTAATCCAATTGATTGTGCATGGATTTGTAATAGGTTTCAACATTGACTTCCAACTGATTATCAAAGAAATTTTTGAACCAACCAATGGCAAACTGATCGGCAATTTCTGGCTTGATATTCATACTGGTTGACAACCAAACATCTGTTGGAGAACCTGAAGTTGAATTAGAAACCTGATGAATGTTTTGTGTATTTCTTGAATAAGCCGCTTTAAACGATTGTCCTTTCAAAAACTCCCAAGAAATGGAGGCTCTTGGCTCAATATTATAGTACGTTTTTAAGATTTTTCCTTTGTCATAAATGGTTGATGAAGCCACTGAACCGTCTGTGTTATACGTGTACATTTCTTCTCCCGAACCTAGAACGGTTAAAGCTGTTCCACGTATGCCATAATTCACGTTAATGCGTTCTGAAATCGACCATTCATTGGTGATGTACAAAGCCGATTCGATCGTATTCGTTGGTTTGAAATTCTTGACATTTATTCCACTTCCTTCACTTGCTTCCACTTGTCCAGGAGTAATCGAATGGCGAATAACGTTTGCTCCGAATTTCAACTTGTTTTTGGTATTCAAGAAATACTGAAACTCTTGTTTTAAATTAAAATCCTGAATTTGCGAGCGAACCGTAAAATCAACGTCTCCCCCACTGATTTTAAATTTATACCCATAGTTGCTGTAAATGAACGAAGTATTTGAAAAGAGTTTGCTGCTGAAAATATGATTCCAACGAACGGTTCCCGTAGCATTTCCCCAATCCAAACCAAAAACTTTCCCTAGCCCAAGCACATCGCGACCAAAATAACCGGAAGCATACAATTTGTTTTTGTCGTTAATGCGATAGTTGAATTTTGTATTTAAATCATAGAAATACAAGGTGTTATCTTTAAATTGATCGGTAGCTTTTAAAAATACATCGGCATAAGTTCTTCTGGCAGTCACCAAAAACGAAGCTTTATTCTTAATGATGGGCGCTTCGATGCTCAAACGTGAAGCAATTAAGCCAATTCCACCGCCAACATTCAGTTTTTTGTTGTTTCCTTCATTCATGCGAATATCAAGAACCGAAGACAAACGTCCACCGAAATTGGCTGGTTGATTTCCTTTATACAATGTGGCTTCTTTGATGGCATCTGAATTGAAAGTTGAAAAGAAACCTAACAAATGGGACGCATTATAAACTGGCGCTTCATCCAATAGCACTAAATTTTGATCCGCTGCTCCACCACGCACGTAAAAACCCGCTCCACCTTCACCTGCATTTTTAACACCAGGTAACAATTGCATGGTTTTAATAATGTCTTTTTCACCAAAAATCACTGGAAGTTTTGCCAATTCCTTCGGTGAAATTTTTTCAACGCCCATAACCGCTTCCTTTACGTTTTCATCTGCTCGTTTGGCAGACACATCCACTTCTTTCAACTCTTTGGATTTCGCGTCAGAAACCATATCAACATTGATTGTTTGATTGGCTTTCAGATCAATGTTTTTTTCGATGGTGGTTGTGCCGGGATACTGATACAACAAAACGTAATTTCCTTCCTTTAAGGTCAATGAGTAAAATCCATATTCATTGGTAACGGCACCCAAATTCTGATCTTTGAGTCGCACTTTTGCTCCAATGATTTCTTCGCCTGTTTCGGCATTTTTGATAGTCCCACTAATGGAGAACTTTTGCTGTGCGAAAGAGTATGCAAACTGCAAAAGAAAAAGTAACAAAAAAGTATGCTTCATAATTTAGGTTAGTAATAAGACAATTAAACAGCTAAAATGTTACTTGTCAGCGAAAAAAAAAGGAACCTAAGCTCCTTCTCCTTTTAATTTCTCTGCGTTTTCGGCCATTTTCAATGCATCAATCATTTCTTGAATATCACCATTCATAAATGAACTCAAGTTATACATGGTTTTATTGATACGGTGGTCCGTGATACGTCCTTGTGGATAATTATAAGTTCTGATTTTAGCCGATCGGTCACCCGTGGAAACTAAGGTTTTACGTTGAGCTGCACGTTCATTGTGTACGCGGTCCAATTCTGCTTGATACAATCTAGAACGTAAAACCGAAATGGCTTTCTCTAAGTTTTTATGTTGTGAACGACCATCTTGACATTC
The DNA here is from genome assembly GCA_964534495.1 of uncultured Lishizhenia sp. Lineage (GTDB taxonomy): Bacteria > Bacteroidota > Bacteroidia > Flavobacteriales_D > Crocinitomicaceae > UBA952. Next base: position 6,927 of record CAZHPL010000090.1, on the reverse strand, counting down.
AACAACAACACCCGTAGGAATGTGTGTCAAACGAATCGCTGACTCCGTTTTGTTAATGTGCTGACCTCCTGCTCCTGATGCACGGAATGTATCTTTACGCACGTCGTTCATGTCTAATTCAAAATCCACTTCTTCGGCCTCAGGCAAAACGGCAACAGTAATAGCCGAAGTATGCACACGACCTTGCGATTCCGTTTCAGGTACGCGCTGAACGCGATGTACGCCCGACTCAAATTTCAACATTCCATAAATTCCCGCTCCAGAAACTTCCATTGAAATTTCTTTTAATCCTTTTACGGTACCTTCAGAAGAATTTAGAATGTCATATTGCCACCCCATTTCCTTGAAATACATGGTGTACATGCGAAAAATATCTTCCACAAAAATACAAGCTTCATCCCCACCGGTACCGGCACGTAATTCAATAATTGCATTTTTGTCATCCTCAGGATCTTTGGGAATCAACATCATTTTAATGTCTTCCTCCATCACCGGACGCTTATTTTCCAATTCGTCGATTTCCATTTTGGCCATCTCACGCATCTCAGGATCTGTCTCGATTTCGAGCATTTCTTTGGAGCTTTTCAGATTATCCAAAACGTTTTTATATTCAAAATACACCTTATCCAAGGCTTCTAAATCACGGTATTCTTTGTTTAACTTCACATAACGATCCATGTTGGAAATAATATCCGGATCTGTAATCATTTTTCCTACTTCAACAAAACGATAGTGGATAGCCTCTAATTTTGACAATAAATCTGACATGGCGCAAAGTTAATACAAATTGCTTATTTACGATTTTAGGAATCAGTTGTAAGACGCAAATGACTTATTCCTCTCCAGCTTGATTGCATTCCAAAACGGCTTCATTCCATTTTTTTAATTGCCAACGATTCAAAGTTTTAGTTTTATCCATACAGGCTTTTTCCAAATCGGGATTATCTACCTTTAATATTTCAGCGCAATCGCATGGTTCTGGGAATTTCTTATTGGTGCAGGCAAATTGACCTACAACTAACACAACACTTACTATGAAATGTACTTTCTTCATTTAAGACTACATAAAAGTAAAAAATTAATCACAAAGACAATAATTTCTTATTTTCGTACATCGTGAAAAGTGCTCTCTTTATCGTTTTTATATTTTTTCTTCTTCCGCAAACGTTTGCGCACAACTTTTATTTTGCCTACGCCGAAGTAGAATACAACGAGCTCAATCAACGATTAGAACTTAGTTTATCCGGAACAGCACATGATTTTGAGGCGGCACTTTTAAAAGAATACGGTTATTCCTGCAAATGGGGAAAGGTAAACTTGACAACAAAAGACACGAACCTCATCGAAAACTATATCAATAAACACTTGAGTTTTAGTTACGATTGTAAGAATGAAACTTCAACTTCATTAGAAAACTGTTCGACCACTTTTCATTTAGAAGGCATTCAATTCAACAAAGATGGTTCCTTTATGTGTTTTTTGTCCGCACCTGTGAAATCCGACTTTTTAAAGAATCTTAGCGCTCAATTTGATTTCCTAATGGAAACGTATTCCGAGCAACAAAATAAATTAACTTTTATTTATCGAGATAAGTCCCAAACACTTGTTTTTATTAAACCACAATCACAAGCCATAAAATCAGAAGAATGAAAAAACACCTTCTCCTTTTCGTCGCAACAGCTTTTGGATTAACACTTCAAGCGCAAAAGAAATTCGCACAGTTGGACCAAGAATTACCTACACCGAATGAATATCGTACGGCTTCGGGTGCTCCTGGACATCACTACTACCAACAAAAAGCGGATTACGTGATGAAGTTATCTATTGATGATGCTACTCAAAAATTGTATGGTTGGGAAAGCATTACGTACACTAATAATTCTCCAGACCAATTGGATTATTTATGGTTGCAACTCGATCAGAATGTGTTCTCGGTAAACTCTGTTTCAAAACTTATCGAAGTGGAGAAAATGGAAGATTTTAAATCCGTTGGAGATATTCGCAAAAAGCAATTTTATTACGATGGTGGTTTTAAAATCGACGAAATAAAAACGGCAAGTGGACAAAAAATGACCTATTCCATCAATAAAACAATGCTGCGAATAGACTTGGACCAACCCCTTATGCCAAAAGCAAGTGTGACGTTTCAAGTAAAATGGTGGTACAATATCAACGACCGCATGGCTGTGGGTGGACGTTCAGGATATGAATACTTTGAAAAAGATCAGAATTACTTGTATACAATAGCTCAATTTTTCCCGCGCATGTGTGTTTACAACGACGTTACAGGTTGGCAAAACAAGCAATTTTTAGGACGTGGTGAATTTACCTTGCCTTTTGGAGATTACGACGTTCAAATCACCGTTCCTGCTGATCACATTGTAGGTGCAACAGGCGTTTGTCAGAACTATGATGCAATTCTTTCCGCTGAACAAAA
>CAZHPL010000090.1:0-4480 GCA_964534495.1 uncultured Lishizhenia sp. | reverse complement strand
GATTGGAACAAGCTAAAAAAGCAGATTCACCGGTGATTATTGTCACGCAAGAGGAGGCTATCAAAGCTGAAAACGCAAAAGAAAAAGCTACGAAAACTTGGCATTATAAAGCAAGTAATGTGCGTGATTTCGCTTTTGCCTCTTCTCGAAAATTTATTTGGGATGCACAAAGTGTTACTGTTGGAAAAAACAAAGTGCTTTGCATGTCTTATTATCCAAAAGAAGGAAATCCACTTTGGGAGCGCTATTCAACAAAATTGGTGGCACACACTATTAAAACGTATTCAAAATATACGATTGATTATCCCTATCCAGTTGCGATTTCTGTACATTCAAAATGGATAGGAATGGAATACCCGATGATTTGTTTTAACGGAGGAAGACCAGAAGCTGACGGAACGTATTCTGAGCAAGAAAAATACGGCATGTGGGGCGTTATTATTCACGAAGTAGGACACAATTTCTTTCCGATGATTATCAATTCTGATGAACGTCAATGGACATGGATGGACGAAGGGCTGAATACTTTCGTTCAATATTTAACCGAACAAGAGTGGGAACGCGGTTATCCATCTCGAAGAGGACCCGCGTATTTAATTGCGGACTACATGCGTGGCGACAAAAAAACAATTTCACCAATTATGACCAACTCTGAATCCATTTTTCAGTTTGGAAATAATGCTTATGGAAAACCAGCAACGGCTTTAAATATTCTGCGCGAAACCGTTATGGGAAGAGAACTTTTTGATTACGCTTTTAAAACCTATTGTGAGCGTTGGAAATTCAAACATCCCACACCAGCCGATTTTTTCAGAACGATGGAAGATGCTTCAGCAGTTGATTTGGATTGGTTTTGGAGAGGTTGGTTTTATGGAACAGATAACGTTGATATTTCAATTGATGAGGTAAAATGGTTTCAGTTAAACACACAGAATCCTGAAGTTGAAAAGGCTTTCAAAAAAGAACAAGATGCCACGAAAGACACATTTATCGGAGACGAAAGAAACAAAACTTCGATTGAAAAAACCGTTAATGAGAAAGATGCAAGCATTGATGATTTTTACGCGAAACGAAATCTTTATTCAACAGATGCTTTAGAGCGAAAAGAGTATGATGAATTTACTGCAAAAACAGACAAGAAAGATTTGGAATTATTGAATGGAAACAAGCAGTTCTATGAAATTTCTTTTTCAAATGTAGGTGGATTAGTCATGCCACTAATTCTCGAATTTACATTTGTTGACGGCAGCAAAGAAGTGGTTCGCATTCCAGCAGAAATCTGGCGCATGTATGAAGACAAAGTTTCCAAAGTATTTATGTTTGACAAAGCGGTTAGTTCCGTTCGCTTAGATCCTTTCTTAGAAACAGCAGATACAGACCTAAGCAACAACAGTTGGCCACAAGAAGCTCAACCGACAAGGTATCAACTTTTCAAGCAACAGCAATCGAAAGAAAACCCGATGCAACGTCAAAAAAGAGTGGATGAATTGAAAAAGAATTAAGTTTAGGCAACGGACAAGCAATTAATTCGTATAGGATTTACACATTAATTTCATAAGTATTTACCATTCATACAAATACTTGTGTTTTATTTTTTGTTTTAATCTTTTAAGAGTTAAATTAGGGCGCGCTAAACCAATTATGAAACTATTTTTACTACTCGCTTTTCTTATTTCGAGCTTCATTTCTTTTTCTCAAACAGGAAAAATTGTACAACAAGAACCTTCTACTTCAATTGATGCAGAAGATTTCGACGTCGTATTTATCTTTTATCATGTTCAATCTGCTGGTTTCCCTAGTGGTTCGTTTACAGTATGTAACGATAAAGTAAACTACAAAACTCAAGTTGAGAATTGGCTAAAAACCAATCAATCCAGCTATTTGGCGATGGTAAATTCTCCTAATTCTGATGTTTTCGTTTTTCGAAGAAGTGACTATTATCGTTTTGGCGCCCAAAAACAAATAGAGTTCAAAGAATGGTTTAATCAACTAGATGAACTATTAGGATTAGAAAACAAAACAGGACTTATTAAGCCAAAGAGAATGGTGTTGTCAGCTGAAGATTTTCAAACAGTAAAAAACTACTTTAACAATGAGAAATAAGTCGTTTTTATCTGCGATAACGTTCGTTTTTAGTCTGTATTTAGCTCAATCACAAACCTTTACACACCCAACTACTGGTGTTCAAAGTACATACACAGGCACATGCATGGTCAATACTTGTTCTGGAACCTACTATGACAATGGAGGTAATGGAGGAAGTTGTACAACAAGTGGATCTACTGGAAATTATTCAAATAATATAAATGGTGTTTTAAGGACTTTTTGTCCAAGTACTGCTGGTCAAGTGATTAGAGTTACTTTTCCAACATTCTGTGTGGAAGGCGGAACAAATTGTCCTTATGAGTATTTTCAAATCTTAAATGGCCCAACACAAAATAGTACTGTTTTAGCAGCAGGATGTGGTACTTCACTACAAGGGCAAACTTTTACTTCTACTCATCCAAGTGGTTGTTTAACTTTTCGTTTTTGGTCAGACGATGTGTACAATTACACAGGATGGGTTGGAAATATTTCATGTGTTACGCCCTCTTCAGGTACAGGGCCAAGCGCAACATCTAATGCAGATTGTGTGAATGCAACAGGAATTTGTAGTAATGGATACTCATTCAACGGCTTGAGTACTGGCCCAGGATTAACATCAGACGGATGTAATGGTTGTGTAACAAGCGAAAACTTTTCTAACTGGTATGAATTCACGATTGCAACAGGTGGATCATTAGGATTTACAATAAATCCAACTCCGAATACATGTGATTATGATTTCTCTTTGTATCAGGCAAATTCGTGTGGTTCGTTAGGTTCACCAGTTCGTTGTTCTTATGCAGCCACAACTGGAAATACAGGTCTTGGGAACAGTGCCTCAGATGCATCAGAAGATGTAAATGGAAATGGTTGGGTATCCACATTGAATGTATCGGCTGGACAACATTTTTACTTAATGATAAACGAATGGACGCCTAACAACGGAAGTTTTGTACTTAATTGGACAGGAACTGCAACCATTCAAACGCCTGTACCTGATTTTTTGATTAGCTCAACTACCTATACAAATGGTTCAACTTATACGGTTTGTCAAAATGGATCTTTAACCATAAATGCGTCTGGAGCAGGTGGTTCAACATATACTTGGTGGTCTGCTTCAACAGGTGGAACACAATTGGCAAGTGGAACAACCTATTCACCTTCAACGGCTACTGCTGGAAGCACAACTTATTATCTACAAGAAACAACTGCAAGTGGATGCGTTTCTCCACGTTCAGCCATTACCGTAACTGTTGTGGCTACACCTACGGTTAATGCTATTACTTCTCAAACAGTTTGTGCGGGTCAGCAAACGAGTGCAATTACCTTTTCTGGAACTGCAACTACTTACAGTTGGTCAAATTCAAATACTGCAATTGGATTAGGAGCAAGTGGAACGGGAAATATTGCTGCATTTACTGCTACTAATTCAACAAGTTCAGCAATTACTGGAACAATAACCGTAAATCCAACTTCTGGTTCATGTACCGGTTCAGCTCAAACATTTAGTATAACCGTGAATGTTACACCTACTGTCACGGCCCCTACTGCCCAAACAATTTGCGCTGGACAACAAACATCAGCGGTTACTTTTTCAGGTACTTCTGGGTCTACGTATGCTTGGTCCAATTCTAATACAGCCATCGGTTTAGGTGCAAGTGGAAATGGAAATATTGCTGCTTTTACAGGAACAAACACAACAACCTCCCCTATTTCCGGAACGATTACGGTTACACCAACTCTGGGAACGTGTTCGGGAACTCCTCAAACATGCACCATTACAGTTAATCCAACCCCAACAATGACTATACCGAGTAGTCAAACGGTTTGTGCAGGACAACAAACATCAGCTGTTACTTTCTCAGGAACAGGTACTTCTTATTCTTGGACGAACTCCAATACGGCGATTGGCTTAGGTGCAAGTGGAACGGGAAATATTACTTCTTTCACAGCCACCAACTCAACAGCTGCAGCAATTAGTGGAACAATAACTGTTACGCCAGCAATTGGTTCTTGTAATGGTACACCACAAACATTTATAATTACAGTGAATGTTACGCCAACTGTAACAGCTCCTACTGCTCAAACAATTTGCGCTGGACAACAAACAACAGCTGTTACTTTTTCAGGAACTTCTGGGTCTACGTATGCTTGGTCTAATTCTAACACAGCCATTGGTTTAGGTGCAAGTGGTAATGGAAATATTGCTGCTTTTACAGGAACAAACACAACAACCTCTCCTATTTCCGGAACGATTACTGTTACACCAACTTTGGGAACGTGTTCAGGAACTCCTCAAACATTCACCATTACAGTTAATCCAACCCCAACAATGACTGCACCGAGTAGTCAAACGGTTTGTGCAGGACAACAAACATCAGCTGTTACTTTCTCA
>CAZHPL010000089.1:11111-11397 GCA_964534495.1 uncultured Lishizhenia sp. | reverse complement strand
CTTCAACTTTACCTACTAGATCCGCACCAACGTCAGCAGCTTTTGTATATATACCACCACCAACACGTGCAAATAAAGCGATTGATTCAGCACCTAATGAGAAACCAGCTAAAGTTTCCAAAACAATTGTCATATCTTCAGTGCTTGTCCATTTTCCACCCATAAAGAAATGGAAGAAGAAAATAAAGAAAGCAGATAAACCAAGAACGGCTAAACCAGCAACTCCTAATCCCATTACCGTTCCACCACCGAAAGACACTTTCAATGCTTGTGGTAAACTAGTACG
>CAZHPL010000089.1:2930-11101 GCA_964534495.1 uncultured Lishizhenia sp. | reverse complement strand
CAGCTAATGCCGAGAAAATTGCACCGAAAATAAAGGCAACAATGATTAATAAATGTGTTTTAACACCTGGTACAAATGTGATACCTGCTAAAACAATACTTGCAATTAGCACGAAAACGGCTAAAAGTCTATATTCAGCTTTAAGGAAAGCAAGTGCTCCTTCGTAGATGTAATCTGAAATTTCTTTCATTTTTCCATCTCCTGCATCTTGTTTCAATACCCAAGCTCTCTTCATTGCCATAAATAGCAATCCGATAACTGCCATTACAATTGGCACATAAATCATCATTGATTCCATATTAATTTAGGTTAATTTTAATATTAGCGGGCAAAAGTAGTCTTTTCTCGCAACCTATGCAAATACGGGATTTAAAATTTAGAGTTACAATAAGAAAGCTCACTTTTCGAACTATCTAAATGCCTAAATGAATTTTTGAAGTTTGCCTTTTAATGTTCCCAGAGGAAAAGCTCCACTTTCGCGCCATAGCATTTCGCCCTTTTTAAATAAAATTAATGTCGGAACACCACGGATACCGAATTGCGCGGCTGCATTCGGATTTTTATCTACATCAATTTTTAGGACGCGAATTTTGTTTCCCCAATCTTCTTTTAATTGGTCTAAAACGGGTTGCATCATTTTACACGGTCCACACCAAGTAGCGAAAAAGTCCACTAATACCGGAGTTTCTTGGTTGATTATTTCTTTAAAGTTGCTCATAATGCACAAAATTACTGCGTGAACAACCTTGTTTAAGTAACCTGTGTAACATTCTGAAGTTTGATTTCGATTTTGTTTACTCCACACACCAAAGTGTATCAAATGTAGTGGAATAGCCAGCCCAAATCCCCAAAGCGCCATTGCTCATATTTGATGGAAGATTAATAGGAGTTGAAAAAGGATTTCCAGAATTTTCCAATTGAGCTGACTTTGCACGGAAAAACTCATACGTATTTTTATCAATACTCGAAAATTTGATAACCAATGAATCTCCTAATCGGTAATAATGTTTGTAAATCTCTAAATGCGTACTATCTTTTCGTTTTAGAGGACTTCCTCTGGTGATTTCAATTGTCATTCCATCGAAATAGCGGTCTCTAAAATGAGCTCCACCAACTTTTCTAAATGTATAATCTCTCGGAGTACCATCAGGTTGGGTATTGATACGTTTTACTTCCCATTTGTAAGCATTGAACACATCGGGTGGATCTGCTAACATACCATGAGAATAACCGTATTCTCCTGTTTCGGGTTCTAATTTCCAAAAAACAGATTGTAAAGGTACTGGAACAGGCAAAGTCGTTGTTCCTTCATAGGTTTTGTCTTTGTATTGTATGATTAGTTTATAAGATTTACCCACTTCGCCTACTAAATCATTGTTCGTGTAGATTTGAATAGGAAGCTGAAGGATGTCTGGCCATTCGGCTTTCAACATTTCTGCAAACTTCTTTTGAGTGGACTCAGGCAAATCTGTAAGTAATGTCGGAACTAAAAGAAACGTGTCATTTTCAACCACAACTTTAACATCAGCAGTAGTGACAAATGAATAAACGTAGCTTTCAATATACGATTCTGCATAGACATTTCCTGCCTGTGATAGTAAAACAATGGGATGTTGGTTCGTTTCTATATTTCCATCAACAACTAATTCCGCTTTGTAACCAGGAATATCGATTTTTACCTCTTTCGTACAAGAAAAAAGGCATGCCACAAATAGAAATAAGAAAAGTGTTTTTATCATTTAACCCGATTAAGTCCCATCGCTTTCAAAATAAAAGTAGGTAAACTTTTCCCAGGTTTTCTGTTTTTTAGATTAATATACCAACCTAATTTCTTCATTACCGGAACCTTATGTGTTTCCACAAATTCAATCCAAGTACCATCTGGATCTTCAATGTATGAAAAACGTCCACCTGCTTCTCCCATATCAAAAGTGTCTGAACTGTCAACTGTAAAAGGAAAACCTTTGCTTTCACACTCTTTTTGAAGAACATCAATTCCTTGCACATCGAAGCATAAATGAATGAATCCCCAATCTCCCCAAAAACGATTTTCAAAGATTTTACGGCAATCAGTTCTATCTAAAGACTGAACCAATTCAATTTCCGTTGGACCCAATAATTTTGCAAAAGGGCCGCGACGTTCCGATGAATGCGAAAGACGAACTCTTCTGAATTTTCCTTTTCCTCCTTCAATGCTTGCTAAATCATCAAAAGTACCTTCTACATCGTAGTCGATTTTGTCGTAGCCTAAAATGTCTTTATATAGAACCAAAGATTTCTCGATGTTGGAAACACCAATAATCGTTCCTGCAACACCACCGCAATGCGAAGGATGACCTGTTTTCGAAAACCAACCTTTACCTTCAATGATTTGAAATAAGTTGTCATTGGGATCCAACACAAAGAAATTTAATTCTCCGTTGGGTGTGCGTTGTGGTTCACTCAAAACCTTTGCGCCATTTGATTTCAGATGCTGATAACTTGCTTGTACATCTCTCGATTTGATTTTACAAGCAAACATCCCGTAGTCACCTAATTGTGGAACAAACGTTGGTTTTTCCGTATTTCGACTCGTAAACTGCCAAATTTCAAATCCGCCGCCGCCGTCCATACTCAATGCCAAAGTTGCTGTTCTTGATTGAACGATTCCACCTGTATATCTGGTCATCAAAGGTGCTGGAGCGGCCTCTTCAAAAATACGAACATCTACACCAAACATTTTTCTGTACCATGTCCAAATTTCTTGAACGTTTGGAACACCAATTCCCATTTGTTGTATGCCGCATATTATCTTTTCCATGTATTCATTTAGTTTTTGCAAAAATAAAAAATGTTAGCGGATTGCTCTTTCATTGAACAGAACGTATCCATAACTCACTTGAAAAGCCAAAGGTTTGGCCTGATTCGGAAAATAATTGAGTGTAGCTCTGATCGGTCCAATGGGGCTATGGTAGATAAATGACGTGGATGCTAAATAACTGAATCCTTTGAAATAATCGCTGTAGGAAACAGAACCATCTGCATGATTTACCAAACTTACAATAGGTTGAAATGCATAGGCATCAAATCGTAAATCCAAATTCTTTTTAAATGAAAAAACCATGTTTGCTCCACCACCTACAAATTGCGGTGAGCGGTATTCAGGTAGAAAATAAGAATTAGCATCAGGAATGATGTTAAAAGAAGGCATGGACAATATACTGGCTGTGTAATTAGCAAACAAGGATTGCGTGTTGAAAATCGCTTTTCCATGCAAACCAAAATGAAAAAATCCTTTATTGATAAAATACGATTGAAACTCTGCTTGTACACTAAACCATTGATGCGATTTTGTGACGGTATCTTTAAGTATAGCCGTTGAACCAGGATACGTATATTCGGTTCCATTTACGTATTTTCCTTTCAATGAAAAGTAATGGCCTTTACTCGCAAATTGTTTGTGATTTAAGCTGTTTTGCATAAACTCAACCGAACCGCTATAACCATTAAATAAAGTATAATCCTCTTTGTCATTACTGCTGAAATTGTTATTTTGATAATATTCATCATCGAGCATGAAGTAGCGCCCATCAAAGGTGATTTTTGAATTGTTTTTGACAGGTAATTTTACTTTTATTCCTGTGTACAATTCATTTTGAATCAAGAATGAAGGCTTTACATCTTCAAAGAAAGTGGATTGAGAACGGAAATAATCCCAGCGATTTAATACAAAGTAGACATTTCCCGAAATGGGATAAACAGAAGGTAATTCAAGGCTGACATCCGTTTTCACAGAGCCATAAAATTTTCCAAAGTACGACTCAGCATGTAATGAATAACCAATTCGTCCAATTCCGCGATAAGTCAAACCTAAGTATCCTGTGTTAACTGAACGCGAGGAAAAATGTCCACCAATATCCACTCTGAAATCTTTTGCTTTTGTGACATTGAGGTTCAAATTGTAGGTTGAATCCTTTTTTAGTTTTAATGTTGGATAAAGGTATTCAACTTGAGGCGTAGCATACAATCGGAAATAGCGTTTTGATAACTTGGCAGAATCTAATTTTTCGTGCAAATAAGGCCTAATCATGGAATGTTCGATGAATTGTAAGTCTTTCTTTCGGTCATTGGAATTGGTAATCGAACTTACAACTATCGGCTGTACTTTGTCCTTGAATTTTTTTCTTCGAGCCGCCATTTCCTCCCTTGTGACTTTTCGTTCGATAAATGGCATTATGGAGTCGAGGTATTTTTGTGTGGCTTTGTATCCATCATCAATGGCTTGTTGAACATTTCCAAAATCAAAAGTTCCAACACTTGTATTCGGTTTGATGATGATTCCTTCAGAACAGGGCAACGAATAATTCGTTGGGGTTACCACCATTGTGCTAATTAAACCGAAAAAATCGCGTTCGTCTACAGGTTTTGGATTATCCGAAACGTTGCTTCCAATAAGGAAATCAGGGTGGAAATCTTGATACATTACACCAACCGGAAAATTGTCGTAAAGTCCTCCATCGAAATACACTACGTTGTCTATTTTAATGGGATTCACATAAAATGGATAGGTCATTGAAGCGCGTACGGCTTCGTTCAGATTTCCTTTTGAAAACACAACGGCTTTCTTGTTGACAATATCGGAGCCAATGCAACGAAAAGGAATGAACAAGCTGTCAAAATTTCCATTAACGGAAGCACTTGTAGCTCCCATAACACGCATCATTTCAAAATCCAAGTAGGAAGGAGTGATTAAGTTTAATGGAAGGGACTTATGTAAAATACTGTCTTTTGAAAATGAAAAATCAATCAAGCTAGCCGTATTATCTTCTTCCCGAAATAAAAACTTTTTGTCTGTTCCAACTTCACCTGTTGTCATGAGTTGAAATTCTTCGCTTTTCACGTAACGTTCTATCTCTTCAGGTGACCATCCACAAGCATACAAACTTCCAACAAGTGAACCTGCCGAAGTACCAGAAACATAGTCAATGGCAATGCCTCTTTCTTCCAAAGCTTTGAGTACACCTACATGAGCAACACCTGCCGCGCCACCACCACTCAAAACCAATCCAATCTTCTGTTGTGCGTGACTAGTTGTATTTAATAATAAAAATAAAACCGCCAGATAGTAGCCAATAGTTTTCAATTTCGTTCTTTTGTACAAAATTGGTGAATAAACAAGAGAATGGAAAGAAATAAAAAGTTAAATTCTGATGAAATGAAAATTACCTTAAAGTGTTTATTCGGTTTCGAACAAACCTTGTGTGAGGAGTTGCATGAATTGGGTTATGAACAAGCAGAACCATTAAATCGTGCTGTAAGTATTCAGGGTACTTGGAAAGATGTTTACTTTTTAAATCTCTATTGCCGTTGCGCTATTTCAATTTTAGTTGAAATCGATCGTTTTTATATTCAAAATGAAAAAGATTTGTACAAACGCGCTATGAAAATCAAATGGACAGATCTATTTGATGTTTCAAAAACTTTTGCTGTTAAAGGTGCTGTTTTTTCAAGTCTTTTTACGAATACGCAATATCCTTATTTACTGGTGAAAGATGCAATAGTTGATGTTTTTAGAGAAAAAACGGGAGATCGTCCGAATATTGAATTGAAGCGACCTCAGGTAATGATTGATTTGTATATTAAAGAAAAAGAAGTAGTTATTTCACTCAACACGAGCGGTGTCCCTTTGTTTCAACGGGGTTATCGAACAGCAGTGGGTGATGCTCCGATGAATGAAGTCGTTGCAGCGTCTTTGATTCGTATGTCAGGTTGGGACCGTAAAACAACGTTGATGGATCCTTTTTGCGGTAGTGGAACCATTCTGATGGAGGCAGCTTTGTTGGCTTCAGGAATCCCTTCCAATATTGAACGTCAGCATTACGCATTCAAAAATCTGAAGAATTTTGACCAAAAAATGTGGGACGAAATTTATGACAATGCTCCTAGAAATGTTCGCCATCTAGATTGTACGATTATTGGCTCTGATATTTCAGATGAGATGATTGTGAAAACGAGACGTAATTTGCGTTCAATGCCTTTTGGTCGTTATATTAAAACCGCAGTTCATCCATTTGAACAAACGGAAAAACCAGAAGAAAACGTATTTATTTTAACCAATCCACCTTACGGAGAAAGAATGGGGGAGGGAATCGAAGAATTGTACAGTCAAATCGGTACTTGGTTGAAACACAAAATGACTGGTTCTGAAGCTTGGATTATTTCGTCGAATATGGAAGGATTTAAGCAGATTGGATTGAAAAATGGAAAAAAATTCAAGATTTTCAATGGTGACCTAGAATGTAGTTTCCGTCAATACAAAACCTTTGAAGGTAAAAAAGTGGATACATTCGCTAAAGATGAATCTAGCGAAGAATCTACTTCCGAGGATTAAGAACTACATACGGAATTAATAACTCTTCTAAGGAGATTCCTCCGTGTTGGAACGTGTTTCCGTAATAATTCACAAAGTGATTGTAATTGTTGGGATAGACAAAGAAATCTTGTTCTCTAGCAAATACAAATTCTGCCGACATTTTTAGTTTTGGTAAAAACGCTTCTTGCGGATTAACCGGAAAAACTTCTTTTTTATTGTAACTCAATCCTCTTCCTGCTTTGTAACGCAAGTTGGTATTGGTGTTGCGTTCCCCAACTATTTTCACAGGATTGGTAACGCGAATCGTTCCGTGGTCGGTTGTAATAATCAAACGAATGCCACTATCTGCAATTTTTTTGATGATGTCCAATAATGGTGAATGCTCTAACCAAGATACAGTAATGGAACGATAAGCAGCTTCGTTTTCTGCCAACTCACGAATGACCTCCATTTCAGTTCTAGCATGTGAAAGCATATCCACAAAATTGTACACGATGAAATTCACATCATTATCTTTCCAAGTATGGAATTGATCGCCCAATTTTTTTCCTGCTTCAACATTTGTGATTTTGTTATACGACCATTTTACATTCTTTCCTAAACGCTTAAGATTGGCCTCCAAAAACTCTTTTTCGTGCATGTTTTTTCCACCTTCGTCTTCTTCGTTTTTCCATAAATTCGGGAAGCGCTTTTCGATTTCAGAAGGCAGAAGTCCTGCGAAAAAGGCATTTCGTGCATAATGCGTCGCTGTTGGGAGAATGGAATAAACAATCTCTTCGTTCTCTTTTGAAAAATAGCGAGCAAATATAGGTTCCACCATTTTCCATTGGTCATAACGTAGATTGTCGATAACTAGAACAGCTAACTTTTCTTTTCCAATAAATGGCGCAACTTTATCTTTGATTAAGGTATGAATCATGGTTGGCGCATCATCCGTTCCATTCAGCCAATCGAGGTAATTGTCTTCGATGAAATCCGCGAATAATTTATTGGCTTCTTTCTTTTGCATTTCCAGAATTTCACGCATGCCCGAATCTTCAATGCGATCTAATTCTAATTCCCAATAAATTAATTTTGCGTACAATTCTCTCCATTCGTCTGCATCCATTCGCCCGTTGAGCTGCATACCCAATTGTCTAAATTCTTGTTGGTAGTTTGCATTTGTTTTTTGCGATACAAGTTTACTATGGTCTAGATTCTTCTTGATGCTCAATAAAATTTGATTGGGATTCACCGGTTTAATCAAGTAATCAGCTATTTTGCTGCCGATTGCTTCTTCCATTATAGCTTCTTCTTCGCTTTTGGTTATCATCACCACAGGAACATGCAAATTGATTTCTTTGATGCGCGACAAGGTTTCCAGTCCGGTCAGACCGGGCATATTTTCATCCAAGAAAATAATATCAAAAGCCAATTCTTTGACTTTATCCACTGCATCTTGACCATTTGTAACGGCAACAACCTGATATCCTTTGTTTTCAAGGAATAGAATGTGCGGTTTCAAAAGTTCAATTTCATCATCTGCCCAAAGAATTTTGCCCTGCATGTTTTATAATTTTATAGTTTTGAAAAATATCTCTAAAGTTAAGCACTTGCGCCCGAATGTAGTCAGAAACAACAAGAAGAAAATTGTAAACGACCCAGTTTATGGTTTTATTTCAATTCCGGATGAAATTATTTTTGATGTTTTAGAACATCCGTACATGCAACGCTTGCGCAGAATCATGCAACTTGGTCTAAGTCATTTGGTTTACCCTGGAGCTATGCACACGCGTTTTCATCATGTGATGGGAGCGATGCACTTGATGTCGCAAGCGGT
>CAZHPL010000089.1:0-2920 GCA_964534495.1 uncultured Lishizhenia sp. | reverse complement strand
CGTCGCAAAGGTCATGATATCACTGCTGAGGAAGAAAGAGCGGTTTGTTTGGCGATTTTATTACACGATATTGGTCACGGACCTTTTAGTCATGCACTTGAATATGATATAGTTTGCGGTGTAAGTCATGAAAAAATCTCAGGTTATTTTATTGACCGACTAAGTGAACAATTCGGAGATGATTTGAATCGTGCTTTGTTGATTTTTCAAAATAAATATTCAAAGCCTTTCTTGCATCAATTGGTTTCAAGTCAATTAGATATGGATCGTTTGGATTATTTGAACCGAGATAGTTTTTACTCAGGCGTTAGTGAAGGAATTATTGGTTCGGATCGTTTGATTGAGATGTTGAATGTTCACGAAGGAAATCTCGTTTTGGAGGAAAAAGGAATTTACTCGATTGAGAAATTTATTGTTGCTCGTCGCTTGATGTATTGGCAAGTGTATTTACATAAAACAGTTGTAGCGGCAGAACACATGTTGATTCATGCTTTGCGAAGAGCTAAACGATTAGTGAAAAATGGTCATCCTGTTTTCGCCAGTACTGCTTTGAAATTTTTCTTAGAAAATGATGTAACTCAAGAAGATTTTGAGCAGAATCCAAAAGTTTTAGATTGCTTTGCGCAATTAGATGATTATGATATTTTAGGTGCAATCAAAGAATGGCAATCAGATTCGGATTTCATTTTATCAACTTTAGCAAATGCAATTGTAAACCGCAATTTATTCAAGATTGAAATTTCTAAAGAACCATTTAGTGAAGCACGAATAATGCTAGAAAAAGAAATGGTTCGCAGTATGTACCAACTTAAAGATGACGAGGTGAATTACTTTGTGTATTCGGATGTTTTAACCAATAAAGCGTACAATCAAGACAAGCAAAACATCAATATGCTCATGAAAAACGGACAAATTATAGACTTAACAAAAGCTTCTGATAATTTGAATATTTCTGCCTTGGCACAACCTGTTGAGAAGTATTTTCTTTGTTATCCTTTGAAATAATATCCTCATTTTAACTTCGTTATTATCGACATTGTTTGTTGGTTTTATTTGATATTCTCGAATGAATATTTTTGATATTAAACAATAAATATGTTTGATACTATCGAATAAAAATGTAGTTTAATAATAGATAAATATGTTTGATAATAAACAATAAAAATATACATTTGTAGAAAATGAATAGCAATGGTTAGTTTGCAACAAATTGAGGAGGTCGTTCAATTTCAACAGAAAAGCATACAGCGAAAATTAGCTGGTACAGAAAGAGAAGTGTTGGGTGATTATCAATTGACGGACAATTTTGTGAATGTTGTTACAGGTATTCGACGATGCGGGAAGAGTACATTAATGCTTCAGTTGTTGCAGCAACATAAGGTAAAATCTCTTTTTATCAACTTTGAAGATCCACGATTGGCGGGATTTACAATGGAGGATTTTCGTCGTTTAGATCAGTTGATAGAAAAAGGAAATTATACACATTTATTTTTCGATGAAATACAAATGTTGCCCGATTGGGAATGGTATGTTCGTCAAAAATTAGATGAGGATTTTCAAGTGGTTGTGACAGGTTCAAATGCAAATTTATTAAGCAAAGAATTGGGTACAAAGCTCACGGGTCGTCATCTTTCAACGGAGTTGTTTCCCTTTTCATATTTGGAATATTTAACCATAACAAAACAAGAAAATACAACAGAAAATGCACTTAAATACATGCAGATTGGAGGGTTTCCAGAATTTTTGAAATCAGGAAATCCGCGTGTTTTACATCAACTGTGGGATGATATCTTATATCGTGATATAGCCGTTCGATATGGAGTGAGAGATGTTCAGACCTTGAGAAGATTAGCCATATATATGCTTTCAAACATAGGGAAGCCTTATTCAGCAAACAAAATCGCGGATGTTTTTCAAATAAAATCCGTGAGTACTTTGTTAGAATATATCTCGCATTTAGAGAATGCCTATCTCATACAGACGGTTCCAATGTTTAGTTATTCGCTAAAAACGCAACTAAGAAATCAGCGAAAAGTGTATTCCATTGATTTAGGTTTGTTTACCAATTTGTCTATCGTTTTCTCAGAAGAAAATGGACGTCGATTGGAAAATTTGGTTTATTTGCATTTGCGTCGTAAGTATCCATTAATCTATTATTTCAAGGGAAAACACGAGTGTGATTTTGTATTAACCAAAAATGATCAGCCTTTTGCTTTATATCAAGTATGTTATGATTTTAATCCTGATACAATGACAAGAGAACTTAATGGGGCTAAAGAAGCTATGTCTTTTTTTAATATACGAAAAGCTATAATAGTGACGGTTGACCAAGAAGATTTCTTTGAAACAGAGGAGGGGATAATAGAATTGATTTCTTTACGAACGTTTCTGAGTAGTAAAGTGTAATTATGTTGATAATTATTTAACCTTCATTTAGATTAATTACTAATCAAATTTCGTATTTTTGTGATACTTCGATATGTATGTCTTAGGGCGTAAAAATTAGATTATGTCGTCAAAACGCTCCATTGTCCACATGGATTTGGACACTTTTTTTGTTTCGTGTGAACGCAAAATGGACAGTCGCTTGGAGGGTAAGCCTATTTTGATTGGTGGCACAAGTGATAGGGGGGTGGTTGCTTCTTGCAGTTATGAAGCACGTGCTTATGGAGTGCATTCTGCTATGCCTATGAAAATGGCGATTGAAAGGTGTCCGGAAGCAGTTGTAATAAAAGGACATTCTGGGATTTACTCAGATTATTCAAAAATGGTAACAGAAATCGTAAAAGAAAACGTACCCGTTTTTGAAAAAACTTCGATTGATGAATTTTATGCTGATTTGACAGGCATGGATCGTTTTTTCGGTACTTATAAGTTCACTTTAGAACTAAGAAATAAAATCATTAAGGAAACGGGATTG
>CAZHPL010000088.1:0-11458 GCA_964534495.1 uncultured Lishizhenia sp. | reverse complement strand
ACAAAGCTCAGGATTGCGCTGATTTCAATGCACCAACAAATGGAAAACCTTTGAAAGTCATCATTTACACTGAAACACCACAGTGCTTTACTGTTTACAACAAAGACGAAGTAATAAACTCTTCCCCAACTAAACGTGTTACTTTCTACACTACATTGATGGGTTTTAAAGCAAGAATTGTACTTGCAAATGGCGTTGAATTAGAACAACGATTATTAGCTGGTGAGGGACAAGCTTCGATCGTATTTGAAGTCACACATAACGAAAAAAAAGACACCTATAACTGTAAAGCTAGATTTGCACAAGGAGAAGAAACAGAAGAAGGAAAGAAAAAACTTGAAGAAGAGTTTGCCAAATTGCAACAAAAAAACGTAGATGAAAAAGCACGTAGAGACAAAGAATGGAATGATGGTTTAGAAGCTGATCGCAAAAAAAGAGAAGAAGAAGCAGCGAAATCTGAGCCAAAAACAGAATCCATTTCAAGTAATACTACGACACATTCTTCAACATCTAATTCGAATTCTTCAACATCTAATTCTGCTTCAGAACAAAATGCTTCTTCAAGTGCAACGAAAGGTAGTAATCACCACAAAGCTCGTTTTTTATACGAAGGTAAACCGATTGCAAACACGCTCATCACGTTAAAAACACCACAGAAGGAAGTTATCGCAGCAGGAACAACCGATAGTCAAGGAAAAGTGGTCTTAAATACCAATTTCCCCGATGGAAGAACAGACGCTGATATTTATGGCGAAAAAGCCAATTCAAATTGGAAAATTGAAGGTGCTTTGGTTTTTATATTAAATGGAAAAAGTACGGATTACATTGACTGCGACTTGGCTCCGGTAGTAAAATACATTGCCGAACAAATGGGAATGAGTCCTGACATGCTGGCAAAATCTTGGGGTTTCAAATAAATTAAACTATCAACTATATTATCATTAACGCGTAACTTTATCCGAGTTGCGCGTTTTTGCTTTCGTATGTTGTGTACTAAACAATTGTTGTTTTTGGGAATCTTTTTTTGTCTGATTGGACGAAACACACATTCGTGTGCGCAACAAAACATTCTTGAAAACGGAAACTTTGAACACTTAATTGCTTGTCCGAAATCCTTGTCTGAGCTAACCGTTTTCAATTGGTACAATACAGTGGAAACAGCAACTGCGGATGTTTTTTCGTTGTGCACCTACCCTACTTCACTTAGTCATCCAAATATACTTCGCTTGCCACCTTTTGAGGGTCAAACCTACCTTGGTTTAAAACCCGCCATTAAAGATAACGGTTACCGTGAATACGTTTCTTGCAAGTTAAAAACAAGAATGAGACGGGGAAAAAAGTACAAAATTCTTATTGCAATTGCGATTCCAAATGAAAGTGATTTTCGCGTTAACCATTTAGACATTTACTTTTCAAATGAACCTGCAAAAGGAGAATCTGAATTGATACCCATAATTGATGAACCGTCGATTACTTTTGACTTATCAAACATCGACACGCTTTGCCGTTGGAAAAAATTCGAAGCCATCTACGAAGCCGAAGGCGGTGAAAGCAACATTTGTATTGGGAATTTTCAAAAGTTAAAAAGACGTGACCTCATCAAAATTCATGAAAAAGGCGTATCCAACCCCAAATTGTTCAGAGGATTTGCCTACACGTGTATTGACGATGTACAAGTAATAGATTTAAGCGCACCTCCACCAGTTGTAAAAGAAAACGTATCCAATACAACACAAGTCATTGAAAAAAAAGAAGTCCCGAAGCCTTTAGTGTTGGATCATTTATTGTTTGAAACAGCGTCCTATGAACTTTTAGACAAGGAAATTCCAGAATTGGATGAATTAGCGGAGTTTTTACAAAATGAAACGCAATACACCATCATAATCGAAGGTCACACAGACAATGTCGGAAAGGAAAACGCAAATATTCTACTTTCTCAAAACAGAGCGGAAAGTGTCAAAAAATACCTGATTCAAAAAAGCATCAACGAAACCCCACTGCAAACAAAAGGATTTGGTGCCACTCAACCCATTGCTTCCAATGCGTCAGAAGAAGGGCGTTCTAAAAATAGAAGAGTTGTGATTCGTTTTGAGTAAAATTCTAATTGGCTGAAAAAGTAGAACTTACAGCTTTTTAGTTTAAGATTTTTTTCATAAATTAGGGGAACTAAACCTAAACTATGAAATTTCAAAATTGTTGTTTGTTCTTTTTAGTAGCAATGATTACGACCTTCTCCTTTAGTCAATGCGCTGAAAACCCGAACGTGTGTAATAAACCGTATAATGAAATTGCCTTTTTAACCACACACAATGCATTCAATACGGCAGAAAACAACTTCAATCTACCTAATCAGAACTATTCCATCAGCAGGCAATTAAACGAAGGCGTTCGTGCGTTAATGATTGATGTTTACAATCAGTTTGGGTCAATTTTGGTTTATCACGGCGTGCCTGTTTTAGGAACACGAAACTTTTCAGATGTTCTGAATGAAATCAAAACATTTTTAGATCAAAATCCCAATGAAGTTATCACATTAATTATAGAAAATCACGCCACTGCAGACGATATTGAAAATAGTTTGATTGCTTCAAATTTGCTAGATAAATGCTTTTCAAAATTACCAGGAACGAATTGGCCGACTTTAAATGAATTGATTCAAATGGGAAAACGAATCGTTGTTTTCAGTGAAAAAGACGACGCTAGTGCCACACAAACATGGTACCATTATGTTTGGGATTTTGCTGTGGAAACGGAATTTTCAGTGCATTCACCAGCTGATTTTATCAATGATTACAACCGAGGTGATGCGATGAATGATTTGTTTATTTTCAACCATTTTATTTCTGACGCAACGACGGGAACGGGTTCTGAATCAGATGCAATGATTGTTAATGAAGAAAACTTTCTGAAAAACAGAATCAACAATCATTATGCAGAAATGCAGAAATTCCCCAATTTTATCACCTTGGATTTTTATGATTTGGGACAAGGAAAAGCAGTGGTTGATTGGCTAAATAATTCCTTTTTAGGACTTGAAGAGAAAATAGTGTCAAGTATTCAAATCCATCAGAATGAAGTTTCAAATCCCGTGACAATTGAAAATCCAAACGAACTAGATTTCAAGGTCATTTCTAACACAGGACAACTATTGACAAAAAGTAATGCCACAGTTAAAACACTTACGCTTCCAACGGGAATTTACTTTTTACATTCAGGAGAAGCGACAAAGAAATTTATCGTCGTAAATTAAGCTTTCTTTACAAATTCAGATTTCAAAGCCATTGCCCCAAAACCCTCAATCTTGCAATCAATGTTGTGATCACCATCGGTCAAGCGGATGTTTTTCACTTTTGTGCCTGATTTAATATTTTTGGGCGCACCTTTTACTGGTAAATCTTTAATCACAACCACAGAATCACCATTTTGCAAGGCAACTCCATTCACATCTAAAACAACCAAAGCGTCGCTTTCTGCTGCATTTTCTTCAATTGTCCACTCAAATGAACATTCAGGACAAGTGTATTGATTTTCGCTTGTTGCATAACCGTAAGGTGATTGACACGATGGACATTCTTTAAGATCTTCTGACATGATTGTGTTTTTTATAAAGCACTGCAAAGGTAGCACTTTGAAAAGAAAAACGTTGTTTTTAATAAATCAAGCTTATGAACATTATAAAAACAGTAGCGATTTAGTAAGGTATTTGAAATGGTTTGGAAGCAAGAATAGTCATTCAATCTTTAAATTTTAGGATTTGGCCTCTGAACTGAAAATGTCAACTTATATTCCTCACATTCTGTTCGGAATGACTTGTTCCTGAGAACATTAAGCGAAATTGTTCTGAATTTTCGCTAAACCAACACCGTAAAAGTAATTTTAAAACTAGACAGAAATCGTTTTAGCCGATTAGTAAGCCATTTTAAACTACCACGCATTCCATCAGCAAATCCGTTTGAACATCATTTGCCAACAGAAATTCGTGTTTTCCGAAAACCGTCATTCCTAGTTTTTCATAAAAGTGAATGGCTTTGTGATTGTGCTCCCAAACACCTAACCAAAGTTTTTCAGCATCACACGCTTTAGCTACATCCAAAGCTTTTTGGAACATGAAATAGCCCCATCCTTTACCCTGCTTGGATTTTAGCACATAAATACGTTCAATTTCTAGCGAGTTTTCAAAAAACTCAGTTTGTGCCTCGCCTCTATTTAGTTTCAAATACCCAAACCACTCCACTTCATCGCCCAACAAATAAAAGGTAGTTCCTGCTTGCTGCCACTCTTTTTTGAGTTGTTCCAAAGACAAATTCACAGACAAGTACTTTTGCATGTCTTCCTCTGTGTTTGCTGCTCCAAATGTTTCAATAAAAGTTTGCCTTGAGATGGCTCGTAAAGGCAGCAAATCACTTTCATCAACTTGCTTAAAAACAACAGGTTGCATTTTTATTCACCCATTGGTTCCCACAACTGAATTTTGTTCCCTTCACCGTCTAATATGTGAACAAATTTGCCGTAATCGTAGGTTTCAATTTCGTCTAGGATCGTAACGTTTTCTTTCTTCAATTCCTCCACCAAAGCTACTAAATCCGCAACACGGTAATTGATCATAAAATCACGTTCAGAAGGCGCAAAATAACTCGTTGTATCTGAAAAAGTGGTCCATTGTGTTATTCCCGTTTTCTCAGGATTATCTTTTTCCAACCATTCAAAACTAGCTCCATATTGATTGGCTTCAATACCCAAGTGTTTTTTATACCATTCATTGGTTGCTTTTGGATCTTTTGTTTTAAAGAAAATCCCTCCAATTCCCGTTACTTTTTTCATTTGATTGTGTTTTGGCTTTCATTTAACGTATTCGAAAATACAATTTTAAAATTACCCTACAATTTCTTGAGCACGAAATAGAATTTCCTCCAACTATTCAAGTATTATTTTCTGAGAAAATCTTCTTTGTCCTTCTGAAATAAATTCCAGTATGTAAACTCCACTTGCTATTTCACTCAAATCCAAACTTCCTTCTGATAAATTTGAACTATGGTTCCAACATTTCAATTGTTTTCCACTCAAATCTTTGAGAAAAAATTGTCCGTTGGGTGTATTCTTAAAATTGGTTTGATACTGAAGAATTCCATCAGTCGGATTCGGAAACACTGAAAAAGTGAAGGTTTCCAAATTTGATTCTTCAAGTGATACTGATTGGGAGCAAACATTTTTCAAAAAAGAAATCGTTGCATAATTAAAGTCACTGTAAAACTTGTGTTCAGCATTAGCGGCAGCAATTTGATTCAAAACTTCTGATTGTTGTGAAACATTCAAAGCAGCGAAACTTGTAAATAATTGAGGTTGCGCCAAAATATGATTTTTGATGGTATCCGAATGTAAAGCATAATGATTGGCATCCAACTGATTTGTTGTCAGTAAATTAGTAAACACAGCTTGGGATTCTGCAACTGTAACACCTGGAATACGTGCAAAACGTTCTGGATAAATCGGTTGTTTATCGTGCATTAAATAATCATGACAAACCGAACGTGCTGCTAAAGTGGAGTCATTTTGCCATGCTTCATAATTTCCTTCTGGTCCCACTTGTGCATTATCATCCCATCGAGCCATTCTAAAAGCAAAAGCATTGTTTCGAACATCAAATATGGCACTTGCAGATGAGGCACAATACGACACACCTGCGACGTAATTATTCCCATACGAAATGGCAGCTGAAAACGCACCGCCATTACTCATACCAACAGAATATAAAGGTGTTGTATTTGTTAGTTTATTGCGATTAATAAAGGTGTCTGTGATTGCTTTTATATTCAAATAATCAATTCCGTTATTGACATCTAGTGGAAAAGGTTGCCATCTTAAATTTCCGTCGTTATTGAGATCTGTATTCAATGTAATTTCTTCGGCTTCCGTAATGATTACCCCCAAACCTGCTTCTATCAAGGCATCCACAAAACTTCTGTATTCCACGGTTCGAACCCAATTCGTCGCACTTCCTCCTGTGCCATGAAATAAATACACAACGCCCATTTGATTTGCGGGAAAGCATGAATAAACACTTTTAAGGTTATTTTGTCCCATTATTTGTTCATGTGAAATCGTGTAAGACGGCATGGAAACCAAATGAGCACTAACATTTACCGCTTGCGAAGGCATTACCAATTGTGTATGCCATTCATGTTCACTTTCTAAAAAAGAAACATCACCTGTCCAATTTAAAAAAGTTTGGGTTGTGTCGTATTCCTTGCACCAAATATGAACGGTATCTCCAGCTTGATAATTGCCTGAACCATAACCACCATTGACGGTCAAAGAATACGTTTGAGCAACTAATTCAGAACTTAAAAAAGAGAAAATCGAAAGTAAAAATAATATTCGCATTGTGTGTATTTTTTAGTTTAGACTCAACACAAAAGCAAATGGTTGGGATTAAGCTTTGAATATGAATTGAGCAATTTCAAAATTGAAAACCAAATTACACTTTTCACTCCAACTTTCTAGCTTCATTTTCCTGCTTCACAAAATCTATCTATTTTTGCATACCCAAATTATTTAAAATTACATAGCATGCAACTGTGGAACACATTAAATAAGGAAGAATTAGAGGCAAAATTGCGCGAAGCAGGTCATCGTTACATCACGATTTCGTTTTACCAATATGCTAAAATTTCCGATCCGAAAGCTTTTAGAGATGAATTGTACCTGAACTGGTCTCGTTTAGGTGTACTTGGACGTACGTACGTCGCAAATGAAGGAATCAATGCACAAATTGCCGTTCCAAGTGAACGCGTTGGTCAATTCCGTGAAGAATTATACAAAATTGATTTCCTGGATGGAATCCGTTTGAACTTTGCAGTTGATGAATCCGAAGCTGAGTTTCCCTTTTTAAAGTTAAAAATAAAGGTGCGTCACAAAATTTTAGCGGATGGTCTAAACGATGAAACCTTTGACGTAACGAACAAAGGAAAACACTTAAACGCAGCAGAATTCAACCAATTAACGGATGATCCTAATACAATTTTGATTGATTTTAGAAATCATTATGAATCGGAAGTAGGTCATTTCAAAGGAGCTATTTTACCCGATGTGGATACTTTTCGTGAATCATTACCTTTCATTGAAAACACGTATTTGAAAGGCAACGAAGACAAAAACATTGTCATGTATTGCACAGGTGGAATTCGTTGCGAAAAAGCATCTGCATGGTTCAAACATCGTGGGTTTCAGAATGTACACCAATTGGAAGGTGGTATTATCAAGTATGCAAACGATGCCAAAGACTTAGGAATTGAAAACAAATTCATTGGTAAAAACTTTGTATTTGATGAACGTCGTGGCGAACGCATTTCTGAAGACATTATAGCTGTTTGTCACCAATGTGGAAATCCAGCCGACACGCACACGAATTGTGTAAATGATGCTTGTCATTTGTTATTCATTCAATGTGAGGATTGTAAAACAAAAATGGAGAATTGCTGTTCCGAAGAATGTTTGAACGTTATTCACTTACCAGAGGAAGAGCAACTTATGCTTCGTAAAGGTTTACAAAACAGCAATGCAATTTTCAAAAAAGGACGCTCGTATAAATTACAGTTTAAAGCCAATAACGAAAAACCTGTATCTTTGATTGAACAATCAAAGTAAACAGCGTGATTTTAGCAATTGACTGGAACGTAAGTTCTGAAATTATTCCGGGTTGGCGAACGCCCAATCTTTATGGTTTGTTATTCATTTCGGGTATGGTTATCGGCTATTATGTAGTCCGAAAAATGTTTCGAAAAGAAAATATTTCCAATGAAATTCTCGACAAACTCGTTATCTACATGGTTGTTCCGACAATCGTTGGAGCGCGTTTAGGTCATATTCTTTTTTATGGACCTTATTTCGATAAAATTGAAAATGGAATCACGATCGAACGTGGGTATTTTTCGCATCCTGGCGATATAATTAAAGTTTGGGAAGGAGGCCTGGCCAGTCATGGGGCTGCATTTGCGATTTTAGTTTCTTTATGGATTTTCTCAAAATACGTCGTTAAAAAACCTTTTTTGTGGATTCTTGACCGTATTTCTGCACCGATTGCTATTGGCGGAACGTTTATTCGCTTGGGAAATTTAGTGAATCATGAAATGGTGGGTGACCCAACGAATGTTCCGTGGGCTTTTCGCTTTCAAAATTATTACAATGAAGCAACCCATGCGTTTGATGCGACACCGCGACATCCGGCTCAATTGTACGAAGCTATCTGTTATTTCTTCTCCTTTTGGTTCTTGCTGTATTTGTATTGGAAAAAAGAAAAATGGCAACAACCCGGTTACGTATTTGGCTGGTTTTTGATTTGCATTTTCGGTGCTCGCTTTGTGATTGAATTTATCAAAATCGGGCAAACTGCACGTGATTTTATTTTGCCAATCAATACAGGTCAATTACTTAGTATTCCGTTTGTTTTAGGAGGAATTTACTTAATCTGGAATGCATCTCGAACAAAAACAACTTTGTATGAAAAATAAGATTTTGTTTGCTGGAATCGTTTTATTCCTTGTTTCGTGTGGCAGCGAAAACGCATCAAAAAATGAAAAACCATCAGAAAACAAAGACACCTTTCAAATTAGTGAAGCGCAAGAAGTGTATGAACCTATCATTAAGAAAGGACGCGTAAAAGTAAATTTGGGAAAAGGTGAAAATCGTCAAGAATCCAGTATCGCCTATCAATATTACAAAATCACTGACGAAAGTCCAGTTTATGAAGAAAACATAAATGCTTTCATTTCATTGGGTGTTGTTCCACAAATAGGAGAAGAAAATGAAGTGCCTTCAGTAAAAAATTTAAAACCTTCTTACTTTCAAAAGCAATTGAAGGATTTCAAAAACGATTTTGAAGAAATCAATGATGACACCTTCGGTACTTGGTACATGTGGGATTCAACCGATATTGATGAATCCTACAAGGAATTTGTGCAAGTTAGAAGATTCAATGCCTATTTCACAGGTGGTGCACATGGATCCGCTTTCAATTCTACTACCTTATTTAATCGAGAATCAGGCGAACCGATGAAATTAGAAGATGTCGTAAAAGACTTGAAAAAATTGACGTTTCTTGGCGACAAATACCTTCGAAAAGGAATGGAAATCGCTCCCGATGCCAATTTAGAAGAAGAAGGCTTTTGGTTTGAAAAAGGATTTGAGCTCAATGAGAATTTTGAATTTACTGACAAATACATGATTTTCACCTACAACCAATATGAAATCGGTCCGTATGCGATGGGAATTATTACCGTTGAAATCCCTCTTTCTAAAGTAAAACCTTTATTGAAAATTTCGCTCGACCAAACAAAATAAGCCTACTTAGTGTTATTTTGACAATTTGAAGAGTGATTTAATTTTGATTTGTATATTTGTCAGTCGTAAAACAAAAAAACATGGCAGCAAAAACAGCCGGAAGTGCTGAAAAGGCAACAAAAACTTCCAAAAAAACAGCACCTAAGTTCTCTAAGGAGACCTATATAAAATGGTACAAAGATATGTTGTTAATCCGTCGTTTTGAGGAAAAAACAGGTCAATTGTACATTCAACAAAAATTTGGTGGATTTTGTCACCTTTACATCGGACAAGAAGCAATCGTTGCTGGTACAGCTAGCGCATGTCGTCCGGGTGATAAACACATGACAGCTTATCGTGACCACGCACATCCTATTGCATTGGGAACCGACCCACGTGTTTTGATGGCGGAGTTATTTGGTCGCGCTACAGGTTGTTCTAAGGGAAAAGGTGGTTCAATGCACTTTTTTGATAAAGAAAAAAACTTCATGGGTGGACACGGAATCGTTGGTGCACAAATCGCTATGGGAGCTGGCGTTGCTTTTGCAGAAAAATACAAAGGAACTGACAACGTAGCATTCGTATCGATGGGTGATGGCGCTGTTCGTCAAGGTGCTTTACACGAAACCTTCAACATGGCGATGATGTGGAAGATTCCAGCGATTTTCATTATTGAGAACAACAATTATGCGATGGGAACTTCTGTTGAACGAACAACAAACGTAACCGATTTATCTAAAATTGGACTTTCCTACGATATGCCTTCTAAAATTGTAAACGGAATGCGTCCGGAAGATGTGCATGAAGCCATTGAAGAAGCATGTGAAAGAGCAAGAAGAGGTGACGGCCCTACTCTATTGGATATACGCACCTACCGCTACAAAGGACATTCGATGTCGGATCCACAGAAATACCGTACGAAAGAAGAAGTAAGCGAATGGATGGAACAAGATCCAATTGAGCACTGTTTACAAGTTATCAAAGCGAACAAATGGTTGAACGATACGGAGATAGAAGACATCACAGCTTGGGTTAAAAAAGAAGTGGAAGAATCTGTTGAATTTGCAGAAAACTCTCCTTATCCCGAAGCGCATGAATTGTACGAAGACGTGTACACGCAAACTGATTATCCGTATATCAAAGAATATTAAAAAAGAAAGAAATGGCAGAAATTGTTTACATGCCCAAATTAAGTGACACTATGACCGAAGGAGTTGTGGCTGTTTGGAATAAAAAAGTTGGAGAAACTGTAAAAGAAGGTGAAATTCTTGCTGAAATCGAAACCGATAAAGCTACTATGGAATTTGAATCTTTTTATAATGGTACACTTTTACATATAGGCGTTGAAACAGGAAAAGCCGCTCCAGTAAATTCGATTTTAGCTATCATTGGCGCACCTGGAGAAGATATTTCAGCCTTGTTGACAAGTGCACCAACACCTGCAGTTGAGACAGCGCCAGTTGCCGAGGCTCCGAAGGTAGAAGCACAAGCAGTTCCTAATCCTGAACCTGTAAAAGCTGCAGCTCAACCAATTACAAAACCAACACCACAGGCGGTACCAACAGCAAATACAAGCGGTAGAGTTTTTGCTTCTCCATTAGCTAAGAAATTAGCCGATGAAAAAGGAGTAGATATTCAAGCAATTGCTGGGACAGGTGAAGGTGGACGAATTGTAAAACGCGATGTAGATCATTACACGCCGTATACACCAGCTGAAAGACCCGTACAAACGGTGGCTGCAGGAACAGAATCGTGGGTGGATGAACCTATCTCTCAAATGCGTAAAACCATTGCTCGTCGTTTAGCAGAAAGTAAATTCACGGCACCGCATTTCTATTTGACACTAGACATCAATATGGACAATGCTATTGCCTCACGTAAAGCATTGAATGCCTTGGAAGGCGTTAAGGTTTCGTTCAATGACATGGTAATCAAAGCGGTGGCTATGGCACTGAAACAACATCCAAATGTCAACAGTTCTTGGTTAGGTGATGTTATTCGTAGAAATCAACACGTTCATGTAGGCGTTGCAGTTGCAGTGGATGAAGGTCTATTAGTTCCTGTTGTTCGTTTTGCAGACACAAAAGGATTTACGCAAATATCAGCTGAGGTAAGAGATTTCGCGAAGCGTGCAAAAGATAAA
>CAZHPL010000087.1:0-11510 GCA_964534495.1 uncultured Lishizhenia sp. | reverse complement strand
AAACTCGCCCAAAGCTGCTTGAAACGCATGTAATTCAGATGGGCAAACAAATGTAAAATCTTTCGGGTAGAAAAAGAATACCACGTGATTTTTACCCAAATATTGGTCTAATGAGAAGTCATTTACGATTTCTCCTCCGTTTACTACTGCTGCTGCCTTGAATGAAGGCGCTTTTTTACCTACTAAACTTGTCATTGTTATAATTGATTTTAATTGTTTACTTTTTATTACAAATTTACGCATCTATTTTACTTTTTATCCAATCCCAACCAAGAACTAAACATCCAATTGGATTTTTCTTTCTCGCGAATCAAATCACTGATAAATGCATTCGTTCCCTCATCTTCCCGTTCACCTGATTCGCGCAATAATTCCTTTTCAACAATCAATAATTGTTTTTGTGCGTTGAGGATGTACGTCATCCCTTCTACCCCATCTGTAATCAGTTTATTTTCAGGCAATATACTGTTTTTCAAATAGTCGCTATACGTAAATAAAGGACGGGCATTTAAGGTTAATAATCGTTCTGCTAATTCGTCGATTATCAGTTGTGTTCGGTTGTATAATTCTTCGTATTTGAGGTGTAATTCGAAAAATTTCTGTCCTTCTATGTTCCAATGCAATGCACGCAAATTTTGGTGCTGCACTTGATAAGAAGAAAGTAGTTGTTGTAGTTTCGCTACATAGGCTGCGTTTGTTTCCATGTTGTTTCATTTTATTGCTTACTTAATGATTCGATTCTATTTCTCGCTTTGCTCGAAAAGACTTTGGAGAAGGATGTCAAGGCGAAAATGTTTAGCATTTTCGCTTAATGCTCACTATTAAAAGTCATTCCGACGTTAGGAGGAAAAGAATGTCACATTTGTAAACTTCATTTATCTATGAGACAAAAGTAGAGCGGATATTAATTCAATTTTATCAATATTTTTTATTTTTGCATTAATTCTATCTATATGCTATCGATTCAACAAATGCAATACATTCTCACCTTGAGTGAGGAACAACAATTTCAAAAGGCCAGTGAAAAGTGTTTTGTCACACAACCCACCTTGTCCATGCAAATCAAAAAAGCCGAAGATATGTTGGGCCAATTTGTATTTGATCGCAGTACCAATCCGATTTCATTGACGGCATTTGGAAAAAAGCTTTTGCCGATTATTCGTGAAATCCTGAACGAAAACGAAAAAATTAAATGGCTTTCGGAAAAACAAAGTGGGAATTTCAGTGAAGAAATTAAAGTGGGAATTATACCTACGGTGAGTTCGTATTTGATTCCAAAAATGTTTGGAACATGGAAAAATGCGCTGGAAAATGTGACGCTTTCCATTGAAGAAATGAAATCGGAAGAAATTCTGGAAGCGTTTGACAAAAAAGAACTCGACGTGGCCATCATGGCAGGACCTCACTACGACCCAAAATTGCGCACCATTCCTTTGTTTTCGGAAGAAATCTTGGTGTATTGTCCAAGTATTAATACGACTACCATCCAACTTGAGGATTTGCATCAACTCCATCCTTGGCTGTTAAGTAAAGGAAATTGCTTGCGAACCCAAATGATTCACTTTTGTCAATTAAATACTAGTAATCAGCCTGACGAATGGAATTATCAAGGAGGAAACATGGAATTATTAATCGAAATGGTGAACCAAAATGGGGGTTATACCTTGATTCCGGAAAATTATAGTTTACAAAATGGAAAGGAACATTTGAAGCATGTGGAAAGTGCGGCGGGTATTCCTGCTCGTGAAATTATTGCTCTGTATCCTTCTCGCACCATCAAACAAGAGAAAACGGAACAACTTATTCGTGAAGTGCAGTTGGCGTTTTTACAACAACGTGAAGCTACTTCAATGAATGTCTTGAATTGGCGATAAGCAATTTTTGGTACTGTATTTGTAAGTCAAAGAATACTTTATATTTGTTGCATGAAAAAATCGGTGTTTCTGTTGTGTCTCATTTTGTTTGGTTTCAGTTCATGTGTTGAAATCATTGACGATTTAACCATTCATAACGATGGAACGGGAACCTTTCGCTACACCGTGAATTTGAGTTCAAGCAAGGTGCGCGTGAATTCCATTCTTGCCTTGGACAGTTTAGACGGAAAAAAAGTTCCTGACATTGCCGAAGTAAAAGCGAAAGTGCAAACGTTTATTAAAACCTTAGACGCTCAACCTGGTATTTCCAACGTGAAAGTGGAAGAAAATTACACCGATTTTATTTTTAAGTTTCAATGTGATTTTGCTTCACTTTCGCAATTACAAGATGGAATCAAAACGACTATCGCTGCGATGACCAAAGAGCATACACCGGAAATGGACCACAATTGGTTGACTTGGGACGGAAACAAACTGACGCGCTCTATTCCAAACATTACCAAATTCAAGGTTAACGAACTCAAAGACAACGACATTGAAAACTTGAAAAAAGGAACATACACTTCAATTTCACGTTTTGACAGAGCCGTAGATCATTTCGACAATAGTGCTGCGATTCTTTCCAAAAGCAAATTAGCGGTAATGGTAAAAACGGACACGTACACCTTGAAAGAAAATCAAAACGTGTTAGAAAATGTTATCTATTTGGTTTCGAACAAAAACCGATAATTATTTCGTAATTTCGCTTTACGATAATTTCATAGATGAACTTCAACCGCTTGTATTTATTGGGATTTCTTTCCCTCCTACCCTTGAGTAATTACGCTCAGAAATCAGAAAATCTTATTCCAAAAGATGCCGTAACTGTTTTCAGTATCAACAATATCAATCTGTTGCAAAAAATTTCAATGGATGATTTGGTGAACTACGATTTCATGGAAGAGGTGCATCAAGAACTGTTTGACGGTTCAACAAGTGGAAAAACACTCAAAGATTCAGGGATTGATTTCGATCAAAAATTGAATGTTTTTTACGGAAAGGCTAGCAATACTGAAATTTCAGGATTCACGTTCGGTATTAAAGACCAAAATCAGTTGTTTTCCGTTTTTGATGATTTTGAATTTCTGCAAGATGTTTCGAACGAAGGGATTTCGGTTTACGGTTCTTTCTTCAACAACTTAATTATCAAAGGAAATACAGCCTTACTGATTCGCGTTGAACCAACCATGGACTACATTTCACAAGTAACAGATTCCATTTGGTATGCACGCGGAAACGAAAGCCCATTTGACTTTTATTACGACGAGGAAACAAATGAAGATACGGGTGTATTGGAAGAAAAAATCTACGAAGAGGACGAAAATATAGACCAAGAAAACGAAGCTGAATTGTATCCAGATGCAACTTCTGACCCGAATGTAAAAAACTACTACGAGTTAAGAGACAGTGTACAAGCCGTTTTACAACAAGCTCAATTAACAAGTGTTTTGGCTGAATTATTTGAGAAAAACACCAATTTGATGAGCTTAGACAAACGTTTTTCGGACTTAATGACGCACAATTCGGAAGGCGTTTTTTACATGGATAATGCCCGCAACATCGACAAAGCAAGTGGTTTATGGTATTTTCAAACTGTTTTACCAAGTTTATACCAAGACATTCACGAATTGTACGACGGAAACCTCATCACGGGTGACATGTATTTGCGCGAGCACGGTATCGAGTTTGAAATCACTGCGAATTACGGGCCAGGCTTGGGAGCAATCTACAAAGAAATGAACGATTCACGCTTTGACAAAAAAGTATTGAATTACATTCCAAAAAATAGTTCGGGCTATTTCACTTACAACGTAAGCATGCGAAAAGCCTATGAAAAAGCGTATGAAATCATCATGCCGATTCTAGAGCAAGAAAAGAATGCACAAATCGCGATGAACGTTTTGACCATTGAATTATTGAATGAATTTGTAAACAAAGACGCGCTGTTTGGTACGTACAAAGGAAGTATGTTTGGTACGTTCAATGGTTTCAAAAAAGTGAAAACAAAGAAAATTGAATTTTATTACGACGAAGAAACATTTGAATACGGTGAACGAGTAGCAGAAGCGGAAGAAGACATGCCGATTTTTACGCTAGGTTTTTCAATTGACAGAGACGATATTGCTGACAAAGTTTTAAAACATTTTGGTCGTTTGACGTCGAAAATCAAAAACATGGGAGATTATTGGGTGTTTGAAAATGCCATTTTAGACGCAGCACCGCTCTATATGATAAACAAAAACGGTTTGTTCATTTTAACCAACGACGAAGATTTAGCTAAAAATCACGTAAATGGTTACGGTAGTGAAAAGTTGGCGCGTTCGGAACGTAAAAAAATCAAGAAGAGTGGATTTATGTACGGAAATCTTGACATCGAGCAAACGCTTTCTAAGTTCCCGATGGATGTGCTCAACGATCGCCAAAAAGATATGCTGCAAGCTTTGAAAGGAAAATCTGGAAGAATGAATTTACAATCTAGTAAAACGTCAGTTAAGAAAACCACCTTCAACCTAGCGTATTCATTCCAAGGTAACGACACTTCGGGTAAACACATTTTGGATTTAATCAACTCTATTTACGTAGTAACACGTTAAGAAAGTGGTTCGAAAAATACTTACAATTCTACTTTTAGTCGGTGGTTTGGGAGCCATCATTTATTTGCGTCCCACCTTATTTTTTCAGGACACTCCACCACGCATCGTCGACCGTCTTCCGGAAGCTGATTTCATTGGCAAAGCAGATGTGTTGGAATTGGCGCGCGAAACAAGTTCGATGATGTATTATCACAAAATTCCTTTTCGCGATTTTACCTCGTATGAGTTTTTATTGGGTCAAAGTAAAATGTATGGACTCGACTTGCAAAAACCTGTTTACCTCTTTGGAAATGAACGAGGTGACTGGGGAGCAATGATTTTAGTTACGGACAGTTCTAAAGTGGGTCAAGGTTTGGTGCGGTTGAAAAAGTTCGTCGAAATTTCGGATACCATCATTAATGAATTGCGCATCTTTCGCTATGAAGACGAGAAAATGTACATGCACTACGGCAGAAATTATCTTTTTTTCTACACGGGCGACTACTTCCATTCGACTTTTAAAAGCATCTTGAATGCCAAATACGGTGAAATGAATGTTACGTGGAAACGCTTTTTAGCACAAAAACACTTTAAGGACGAACATTTGGTCATTTATTCCAACTGGCAAAAATTAAAAGATTTAGGTATTCAAACGGCGATGTTTGCGCATGACTCTGATTCCTTGAGTTTTAACCTAAAAAGTTATTTGAGAAGAAACACACCTTTTCACATTAAAAAGAAAAAAGAAGGTCCTAGTTTTAATCACATTGAAGACGCATCCCGCTCGGTGGAATTGCATTTGGACATAACGGAATTACGAAACAACTTAAACGATCCTTTGCTAGTTTGGCTCAATAAAATGGGTAAGCGCTTCGGATTTCCTCTTAATGATTTCTTGAAAGCTTGGGATGGCGATTTATGTTTCATGGAAGGTGGTATTCAGCACATTCAGGAAACGTATATTGAAACGGAATTGGACGAAGATTTCAATACCTTGGAAGTAGAAAAAACACGTGACGCGATTGTCCCTGGTTATTCCGTGTATATGTCATCGACTTCGCATGCCAAGCGTTTTATTTCTCGCCTGATGCAAAAAGGAATTTTGACAAAAACAGGAAATCAATTCCGATTTTTATTTTCACCGCCTTTAAATTTTGTTCAAAATACAACTTCTTTGCGCTTTTTCTCAGGTTCTTCAACACCTAAAATTGTGACCAGCAACCGCAATCACATTATTTGGACGCACAAAGGCACGCGGTACAATTTCAGCATTGACTCGTTGAACAATCATGAGATTTTTGGAAGTTTGAAGATTCCTGTTAAGCGCATTTTTAGAAGGAATAAGATTATATAAATACTATTGGAAAAGCCAATAAGTCGAAATCATTAATTGTTATCAATCAAAAAATCATTCGTTAACTTTGTCGTAAACACATTTGAAATGGAAACTATCACTATAAAAATCAATGAACGAAGCAAAGCCGGAAAAATGGTTAAAGATTTTTTAGAATTGATTTCAAAGAATCCTGGTGTAGAAATTTTGGAGGAAAAAGAGGAGTATAACCCAGCATTTGTTGAGAAAGTGTTAAAATCTGCAGCTAGTAAAAATCGGACACGAGTGAACTCAAAAAATTTATGGGAAAGTATCTAATTGAGTTAAGTGACAAAGCGAAAGCAGATTTACAAAAATTTAAAAAATCAGGAAATAAAATCGCCTTGTTAAAAATCACAAGAATTTTTGAAGATTTAGAAAATCACCCGTTTGTTGGTATTGGTCAACCCGAACAATTGAAGCATTCACTAAATGGTTTTTGGTCAAGAAGAATAAACCAAAAAGATCTATTAATTTATCGTGTTATTGAAGACAAAGTTTTAGTAGATGTTGTTTCTGCCATAGGGCATTACAATGATAAATAACGATTTTCAACTCACCTTACTCAACGATTTTTCTTTCCAATTTTTGACTGTATTGTGTATATGAGAAACACTGCAGTTGTATTTATCCGCTAATTGTTTGAGTGTCCAGTTTTTTTCTTCTCGTAGAAACACAATTCTTTTTTTCTGAATGTAATCTAAAGGATCTGGACGACCAGAACTGGTGTTTCCGCCTTTCATACCATACTTCAAACGTCGCTTGAACCACAATTGACTATTATCGCGTTTACCTGACTCAAATCCCATTTTAATAGACTCACTGAAGTTGGTCCATTTCAAGTTAGAAATGTGATTGTTTTGAAAATTGCCATCTAAATGGACGACTACCTTATTCTCCTTTGGTTTTTTATTCACCAAAAAAGCTAAAGCAACTGCCTTGTGTGGGTAAACGGTTTTTCGCTGACCTTTATCGTCAATTAAATCCGTCATCAAAAATCCATTCTGCGGATGCGTACGTAAACGTTTCTCTTTCGAAAGAAACTTCACTTCCCTCCCATTTTTGAATTTTTTGACTCTTTCCTTAGACCGAATTTTTCCGGAATCGGAAATTTCATAATCCGAAAATCCCGGTATGTCCTTCCAGTTTTCCATGTTTTAATAACAAGGAAAGTGGATTTTTGTTCCTACTCGGCTTGAGCAAAATAAAACTCTTCGCTATTTTCTTCGATGTAACTAAGAATATCTAGTATTTCCTGCAGGTCTGAACTCGTCACTAATTTCATCCGCCAATCCTTGAAATGCGCTATTCCTTTAAAATAATTTGTGTAATGGCGCTTCATTTCGTTCATTCCGACTAGCTCTCCTTTCCAACGAACGCTCATCAGTAAATGGTCTCGCGTTGCTTCTACTCGCTCTTTCACTCCTGGCTTTTCCAAGTGTTCACCCGTTGCTAAAAAATGTTTGATTTCATTAAAAAACCAAGGATATCCAATACTCGCACGACCAATCATTATGCCATCTACTCCATATCTATTTTTATATTCCAAAGCCTTTTCTGGAGAATCAATGTCACCGTTTCCAAAAATCGGAATGCGCATCCGCGGATTGTTTTTTACTTCGCCAATCAAAGTCCAATCCGCTTCACCTTTGTACATCTGCTGACGTGTTCGCCCATGAATTGACAAGGCTTCAATGCCAATATCTTGTAATCGTTCAGCAGTATCCACAATAAATTTTGTGCTTTCATCCCAACCTAAACGCGTTTTCACTGTGACGGGTAAATTGGTTGATTTAACAATTTCCGAAGTCATGCGCACCATTTTCGGAATGTCTTGAAGAATCCCTGCTCCAGCGCCTTTACATGCTACTTTTTTCACAGGACATCCATAGTTAATGTCAATAATATCTGGATTTGTCTTTTCAATAACTTTCGTTGCTTGAATCATGCTTTCAATCTCAGAGCCAAAAATTTGAATACCTACAGGACGTTCATATTCGTAAATATCCAATTTCTGCATGCTTTTAGCTGCATCGCGAATCAAACCTTCAGAGGAGATGAATTCCGTGTACATCAAATCGGCACCGTGTTTTTTACAAAGCGCACGAAAAGGCGGGTCACTCACATCTTCCATGGGAGCCAACAATAGTGGAAATTCTCCTAATTCAATATCGCGAATTTTTACCATCTATTTTGTCGTTTCGATGTGTTTCAAATAATTTTTCAATTCCTGTTCATTGCTTGCCTTCAAGACCATCAACATATTGTCTGATTCCACAACAATATAATCTTTTAGACCGTCCAACATCACCAATTTATTGTTAGGTACATTGACCATGCAATTTTCCGAATTGAACATAAATACATTGTCGCCAAAGATGGAATTATTGTTATCGTCTTTGTGTAAATGTGCATTCAAACTGCCCCAAGTTCCCAAATCGCTCCAATCAAAATCAGCTAAAACCACCGAAACATTTTTTGCATGCTCCATGATAGCAAAGTCGATTGAAATATCTTCACACGCATTAAAAGCATTGTAGATTGCTGCTTCCTCTTTTGCTGTATCGTAAACAGAAGTATCGGCACAAAACAGTTCATGTAAAGCAGGTTGAAATAATTGCAAGGCGGCTAAAATCTGTTCCGATTTCCAAACAAAAATACCTGCATTCCAGTAAAAATTCCCAGCTGCAACAAAAGATTTTGCTGTTTCTAATTGTGGTTTTTCCCTAAATTGTACGACATCATAAGCTTTACCAGCTTCGACACCATTTGCGTTATCAAATTCAATATATCCATATCCTGTGTCAGGACGTGTGGGAGCAATTCCAAGTGTTACTAATCGATCTTGCTGCGCTGTTTCAATAGCTGTTTCAATGATTTGATTAAAACGAATCGAATTAATAATCAAATGATCGGAAGGCGTAATAATCAGATTTGCTTTTGCATTTCGTGTATGAATTTTTGCTGCTGCATAAGCAATACAAGGCGCAGTGTTTTTACGCATAGGTTCACACAAAACCTGATCTTCTTTTAATTCTGGCAACTGCTCTAAAACAAGACTTTTATAACTCGTATTCGTCAAAATAAAGATTTGATTATCCGGAATAAATGCTTGAAGACGTTCAAAAGTCAAACGTAAAAGTGATTTTCCAATACCTAAAACATCTAGGAATTGCTTTGGTTTTTCAGGGGTGGACATCGGCCAAAAGCGACTTCCTACGCCACCCGCCATGATTAGTCCGTAATTGTTATTCGTCATTATTTTTTACTAGTTGAATATTCGCTAAAGCGTGAACTAAAAATTGTTTTCCGGAAGCGACTTCTGTACAAATGTATCGACTGCGACGCAAATTTCCTTTGGTAAAAACCCTTCCGTTGAGCACAAAAGTAGTGTTTTTGGGAATTTCCTCAAGCGTTAAACCAGCTTCGTTTTTATCGTACTTACGTAACTCACGTGTTAAATGAATATCAGAACAAGAGGAGGCTTTGGTCACTGTAAACGTTCGCCAGAGTGCATTTTCCAGCGATTTTGGTAATTCTTTACTATCTAAAACAGGCAAAAGCAATTTTCGGAAGGCATTTTTCCATTCTTCACCATGTGGTTGCACACGATTTCCGTAACGCTGGAAAGTATGTAAATGCGCCAGTTCATGCAATGAAGTAATCAAAAAACTGTAAGGATTCAAATCGCCATTGACGGTAATAGTTGGCAAACCACCTTCAGGATTCGAACGAAAATCACCCAACTTAGACTTGCGACCCGAAACGATTTTAAACACCACTTTTCCAGCCAATATTTCGTCCGTTAAGTAAGGTGCAAAATTTTCAGGTACAAATCGTTTTAATGTCTCCAAAAACCTATTTCGCTTGTCTACTGCCTTCACGCCTCAAAATTACAAAGTTTAAGTTTGAGTATTCAAAGTTCACTTCGAAGAAATTAGTTAACTTAGCGGTTTCGACAGATGGAAAAAATTGGAAAGTACGTACTAATGCTCCGTGTGGTTTTCACAAAACCCGACAAATGGAGTATCTTTTTTACGCGTTTGATAGACGAGATTTTGAGCATTGGTATCAATTCCCTTCCGATTGTTGCGTTAATGTCAACCTTTATTGGTGGTGTAATTGCGTTGCAAACAGCTTCCAACATGTCCAATCCTTTACTTCCTGCGTACACCGTTGGTTACATCACTCAATCGAGTACCATCTTAGAATTTTCGCCAACAATAATTTCATTGATTCTAGCAGGTAAAGTCGGATCAAATATCGCCTCTGAAATTGGTACTATGCGCGTAACAGAACAAATTGACGCTTTAGAAATCATGGGAGTTAACTCTTTGAATTTCTTAGTACTACCTAAAGTTGTAGCTGCGATTTTATACTTCCCAATTCTAGTTATTTTTTCAATGGCTTTGAGTATGTTCGGCGGTTGGATGTCGTTGATTTTATCGAATTTATCGACAACTGAGGAATACCTGTTAGGACTTCGCGCTTTCTTCGATCCTTACAACATTACCTATGCCTTAACCAAAACAGTTGTTTTTGGATTTTTGATTGTTTCAGTTGCATCTTTCTATGGTTACTATGTTAAAGGTGGTTCTTTGGAGGTTGGAAAATCTTCAACGCAAGCAGTTGTGACAAGTAGCGTAACGATTTTGATTGCTAATTTCTTGCTAACTCAAATGTTGTTGTTATCATGATTGAAGTAAAAAACATCAACAAATCCTTTGCAAGTCAGCAAGTTTTGTTTGACATCAATTCTGTTTTCGAGAAAGGAAAAGTGAATTTAATCATTGGGCAATCAGGTCAAGGTAAATCTGTTTTAGCGAAATGCATGGTAGGCTTACACGAACCAGATACGGGAGAAATTCTCTACGACGGTCGTGATTTCACTTCCATGACGCGAACGGAGAAAAGCTTGATTCGTCAAGAAATAGGAATGCTATTTCAGGGTTCTGCTTTATTTGACTCTATGTCCGTTGAAGAAAATGTCATGTTTCCCTTGAAAATGTTTCGCAAAATGACCAAAGGCGAAATGTTGGACCGCGTTAACTTCTGCTTGGAACGTGTTAATTTGAGTGGAAGAAATAAATTGTATCCATCTGAATGTTCAGGCGGTATGCAAAAGCGAATTGGAATTGCCCGTGCGATTGCCATGAATCCGAAGTATTTGTTTTGTGACGAACCCAATTCCGGCTTGGATCCAAAGACTTCCATTCTAATCGATGGATTAATCAAAGATATCACTTCTGAATACCAAATGACAACGATTGTAATTACACACGACATGAACAGTGTGATTGAAATCGGAGATAATATCATTTTTATTCACCAAGGTAAAAAATGGTGGCAAGGAAATCGCGAAACGATTATCACCACTGATAATGCAGAAATTTCAAGTTTCGTGTATGCATCCGAATTCATGAAAGAAATTCGCTCATCCATGCGCGAGCAAAGAAAGTAAATGCTTGATTATTTTCATTCATTTTTTCTCTTAATTTTTTTGGTTTTTTAGGCAAAATATTTTGTTTATTGATAGTAATGATTAAAAAACTTGTTTATCTTTGCAACCCGTTTCGAAAGAAGCGTGTTTCTTAAACGAAGAAACAGAATTGAAATACTTGCGGATGTGGTGAAATTGGTAGACACGCCAGA
>CAZHPL010000086.1:0-11623 GCA_964534495.1 uncultured Lishizhenia sp. | reverse complement strand
GGCCAAGTGCTCACAATCATCGTTGGTGGTGGTGCGTTAGGCGGTACTAACTGTGCGTCTTCTGCTCCAGGTGGAGCCGGCGGATGGGGAAATAACATCATTGCGGGTGCACGCGGAGGAAATGCAGGTTCGTCTGGTTGTTCAGGCGGAGGCGGAGGCGGTGGAGCCGGCACAGGATTATTTTTAGGAACAACTCCTTGGGTCGTCGCTGGTGGTGGCGGTGGCGGAAGTGGTGGTGGAAACACAAGCTCGGGTGCTGCTGGCGGTGGTGGTGGACAAAATGGATTTCAAACATCAAGCTGTACACCAGGTGTTTTTGGTGGAAATACGACAGGAAACGGAACAAATGGCGGCGATCGCGGCGGTGCAGATGGTGCTGGCGGCGGAGGCGGTGGTGGCGGTTACCGTGGTGGTACAGGCGGAAGTCCACCTCCAGGATGTGATTGTGGCGGTTGCGGCGGCGGCGGTGGTTCGAGTTATTCCATTGGAACAGGAACAACCATCCTAGCAGGAAGCGGACAAACACCTGGAAATTCAACGGATCCTTTGTTGCCTACAGGTTTAGCTAAAGGAGGTTTAAGTTCTGTACAAGGTGGAAATGGTTATTTGATTATTAGTTATAATGGAGGGAATGTAACGGCTGCATTTTCGGTAATTAATACCTGTTTTGGAAACACAGCTCAGTTAACGAATAACTCAACCAATACAGGTTCTCCCATTACAACATACACTTGGGATTTTGGCGATGGTAGTCCAACACAATCGAGTGCAACGCCAACGTATTCTTACACTACTCCTGGGACGTATACCGTTAGCTTGACAGCTGATAATGGCTACGGATGTGTCAATACAATTACGCATCCCATTACCATTTATCCTACTCCCGTAGCGAATTTTACATTAGATGCTGTCTGTAAAGATCCCAATAGTCCAGTTGTATTAACGAATACTTCTACGTTTACTGCGACTCCTTCAAGTGATATTGTAACGTGGACATCTTCTGATAATTACACGGTTTCTTCTACGAATTTTGGACACATTTTTCCATCACAAGGCGTTTACGATGTTGAACTCTTAATTTCTTCTCCAAATGGTTGTCAAGATTCCCTCACGCAACAAGTGACCGTCAATTATATTCCTGCCGTTCAAACAACGCTTGCCGATATGTGTGATGGTGAAATTTTGAATTTAGTTTCCAATAGTACAATTGCTTCCTCGGATGTTTTGACAAACACTTGGCTCATTAATCAAACCAATGTACTTGTTGGAAATTCGGTGGTTTACAACTACGGAACGCCTCAAACATTAACCATATCGTTGATTTCTTCTTCGCCTACAGGTTGTGCTGATACCTTAACGCAAACCATTACTATTTATGCAAAACCAGTTGCAGCGGTAACTGTATCTGAACAATGTAGCAATGTCCCTGCAACCTTAACTTTTTCAGGCACAACGCATTCAACGCAACCAACATTTTCATGGTGGTATAACAATGGACTAGCTTCTTGGACAAGTACATATACCAATACTTTTTCAAACGTTGGAAACAACACGGTTACATTGTATGTCGGTGATGTGTATGCCACCAAAACCTGCTATGACACATTGGTTCAAACATTTTTTGTACACGGTGTTCCGAATGCTCAATTCGCAGGGGACACAACCGTTTGTGCGGGAGATATTTTTAATTTCCTAAATCAATCTACAATTCCAACGAATGAAACCATGACGTATCAATGGGCTGTAAATGGCATAAATGCTTCAACGGCAACCGATTTTTCAAACTTGGCACCCAATGATGGTGTTTTCCAAGTAAAATTAACCGCAACAAGCTCTTTCGGTTGTACGGATGTTCAAACAGGTAATTTATATGTGTATCCAATTCCTGCTCCACCGATAATTGTAGCTGTTAGTCCAAATTGCCCAGGTGATCAAGCAACTATTTCAGCTACAGCAGAAAATTTAGCAACTATCGCATGGTCGGGTCCAGCTGGCTTTGCTTCTACTGATTTCTACAATGCTTTTCCAATGAGTATTAGTCAAATGGGAACTTTTACAGCTGTTGCAACTTCTCAATACGGTTGCCCATCTTTGCCAGCCAATCAAGATGTACTTATTGCTAATATTTACGGGTTTGATGATTTCAATTTTCCGAATGTAATAACTCCTAATGATGACGGAATCAATGATTCATTGGATATTGAAACGTATTTTAAAACCTGTGATGATTACACCTTTACCATTTTCAATCGTTGGGGAAATTTAGTTTTTGAAAAAGATCAAAATAGTACTATTTCTTTTGATGGAACAAGTAAATCCGGTGCTGAGTTGCCGGCTGGTGTTTACTTTTATAAATTGGTATATACCAATGGCGGCGATTTAACAAAAGGAACCAAATCTGGGTATATCCACGTAATTCGATAAAAAAAAGACGGCTGCTTCTCGTTTGAAACAGCCGTCTTTTCACTAACCTAAACTACTAAATATGAAAACAGATTTCCTTTCGGTCTTCTGTAACATATAACGTTTGAAGCAAGAAAAGATTACAGCATTCATGTAAGTTTTAACATTTCTTAATTATTCTCGATTTTTGGATGTTTTGTAACAACATGTTATTCAGTTGTTTATGTTTAAAAATTCACTTCTTAACGTAAGTTAATACAATGAAAAGGGAATTATCTTCAACTTTGTCTCATCAATTTTTAACTAAAAAAATAAAACATGAAAAAAGTAGTAGTAGCATTTTCAGCGGCAATCGCATTGATGTCGTTTGTAGTATTAGAAGCAAGTACATGGACGTTGGATGCAGCGCATTCACGTTTAGGTTTCACAACTAAGCACATGGGTGTTTCAGAAGCGAACGGTCAGTTTGACAAATTTGAAATGAAAATCACAGGAACAAAAGATGATTTTTCAGATGCAACAATCGAATTGACAGCTGAAACAAAATCAATTAACACAGGTTTAGGAATGCGTGATGACCATTTACGTTCAGCAGATTTCTTTGATGCTGAAAAATTCCCAAGTATTTCTTTCAAAAGTACTTCAGTAAAAAGAAAAGGAAACAAATTGGCTATCGCAGGTGATTTGACAATGCACGGAGTAACGAAAACAGTTGTTTTGGCTGGAGTTCATAACGGAACAACAAAAAACAGAGCGGGTGCACCATTGGCAGGATTTAAAATCACAGGAGTTA
Organism: uncultured Lishizhenia sp.; assembly: GCA_964534495.1. Lineage (GTDB taxonomy): Bacteria > Bacteroidota > Bacteroidia > Flavobacteriales_D > Crocinitomicaceae > UBA952. The sequence goes on along the minus strand of CAZHPL010000086.1, from coordinate 8,427 downwards.
TCAAACGTTCAGATTTCGGTATCGGAACATCTATGCCAGCGACAGTTGTAGCTGACGAAGTTGTTTTGAACGCTGACTTAGAATTGAGCAAAAACTAAAAAAATAAAGCACCATGAAATCATTATTTAGTTTAGCTTTCTTGTTGGTTTTTTCAGTAAGTGGAGTTTGGTCGCAGCAATGGAAAATTACAGAGGATCACAGTATTGCCTTTGCCAATAAAGATGTTAGTGGTGTTTTTAAACAATTTTCTGGAAGCATCACATTTGACCCTGCAAATATTTCAGCCGCAAAGTTTGATTTGAAAATTCAAGTAGAATCCATCAATACTGGAAATGGCATTCAAAATAAACACGCAATTTCAAGCGAGTGGTTCAATGCCAACAAATTTCCAGATATCACCTTCGTTTCCGATAAAGTTGAAAAAACGGATAACGGTTATAAGGCAATTGGAAAATTGGCCATTAAAGGTGTAACGAAATCAGTTACAATACCTTTCACGTTTGCTAAAAAGGGAAATAAAGCTACATTTGTTGGCAAATTCAGTGTGGATAGAACAGATTTTGGAGTAGGTGTGAAAGGGAATGACGTAGAAGAAAACCTTAAAATCACGGCGACCATTCACGCTACAAAAAAATAAATTATGTTGAAGAATTCTATTTTCGCTGGTTTAACAGCAAGTATTTTTGGAACGATTATCAGTGTGGCTTATGTACTTGTATTTAAGTATTCACCACTAGAAGCTGATTTCACAGAAAAGGCTAATGTTACTTATCTTTTGGGTATCAATGCCATTATTGGAATGTCTAACAGTGTTGTTTATTTCGGTTTGGCTTCCTTGATTAAGAAAGAAAATATCGCTGCCTTTATCAATGGATTTTTGTTGAGCGCAGGAGTTATTGCTTATGCATTGATGCTAATGTTCACAGTTGATACCGAGTTAGTTTTCAAAAATGAGAATGCGGAATTGTATAAAGATTTCTATTTCTTTATTCTTGCTCCTATTCCATTTTTCTCTGTTCTTTCTTGGTTTACTTTTAAACCATTATTCATCAAGAACACAAACAAATAATAAGATTTACAAAATTTGCAAGAGCCATCCTTTTTTGGGGTGGCTTTTTTGTTTTTTTTCATGTCAATTAACGTTATTTTTATAGAATCATACAACGTTTTTTCGTTTTATCCGTTAAACTTGTACAACACGTGAAAAGCTGGCAAAATATACTTTTGGGACTAATCAGTCTGCTCTCATTTCAGGCGTTTAGTCAGTTGACTACCAGTAGTTCACAGTCTCCTTTTAATTTGGTTCAAAATGTTTTGTTAGGCCCAGGTGTGACAGTGTCCAACATTATGTACAACGGCAGTCCAGCAGCAATTGGTTCTTTTACAGCTACAGGAACAAACTTAGGGATTGATCAGGGAATTGTAATGACAACAGGAACAGTTGCTCCCAACGGAAGTGGTCCTCAAGGTCCAAACAATCAACCCGGATGTGGAATGGACAATGGAGGAGGAGGTTCTACGATGTTGTCGGCGCTTATTGGCGGTACCCAAACATTCAATGCTTCGATTTTAGAATTCGATTTTATTCCCTATTCCGACACCGTTAAGTTTAAATATGTTTTCGGTTCAGATGAATACCCAGAATTTGCTCCACCGAATAACTCTGGATACAATGATGTTTTTGGTTTTTTTATTTCAGGACCTGGGATTTTTGGACAACAAAACATTGCGCGTTTACCAACAAACGGAAGTATCGTTTCGATTAACAGCGTAAACGCAATCACCAATTCACAGTTTTACAATTTCAACGGAGACGGTAACTCAGGGCCTTATAATTCAAGTCCTTACTACATTCAATACGATGGTTTTACTGATGTGCTTGAGGCCAAATCACACGTGCAATGTGGTGAAACTTACCACTTGATTATGGCAGTGGCAGATGTGGGCGATGGGCAATGGGATTCAGGAATATTTTTGGAAGCAAATAGCTTGTCTTCGGTTACTCCCATTTCGGTAGATCATCAACTTTCCAATTTAATTTTCTCTAATCCCGATTGGATGGCAGAAGGTTGTACGTCAACAACTGTAAATGTTCATCGAAGTAACAATATTAATTCTACCTTAACGATACCGCTTCAACTTTCAGGCACGGCAACGAATGGTGTTGATTACACAGCGCTTCCAAGTTCCATAACTTTCAATCCCGGTGATACGCTAGTTACCTTGACTTTTGATGCATTAATTGACCACATAACAGAAGGCTTAGAAACGGTAAAATTGACATTTTTAGTGACCGATCCTTGTGGAAATGTCAACCAAATGCCTGTGTTGGTTTATATTCAGGATATTGATGATTTGATTATTACGCTGAACGACCCATCTGTTCCTTGTCCTGGACAGAACGTTCAACTTGTTGCTTCTGTTTCGGGTGGAGTTGCTCCCTATACGTATGTGTGGGAAACGGGTGAAACAACGAGTTATATTTCCGTATCACCTAATTCAGCTGGATATTTTTCAGTTACAGTTAATGATGCTTGCTTGAATATTCCTCAAACGGATTCTGTTTATGTGAACGTTCCAGATTATCAACCGATTCAACTCAATGCAACGGCTGACATCACGGTTGTTTGTCCAAATACGCCTCAGATTTTATATTCAAATGCTACAGGAGGTTCAGGTAATTATGCTTATACCTGGTGGGCAGGAACGGCGATTGTTGGTTTTGACGATTCTTTAATTGTTTCTCCACTTGGAACAACCACCTATTATGTTCAAGTAAAAGACAATTGTGGAAGTGTTGATATGGATACGGTTGTTTATACCATCACAAGTCCCCCGTTAGTTGTAACGGTAAGCCCGGAAGTGCAAATTTGTCCAGGGGACAGTACCTTGATTTCGGTTACTGCAAGCGGAGGCATGGGGAATTTTACCTATCTGTGGACACATAATGGAGCAACAACGACGAGTGTTTGGGTAAAACCAGCACAATCCTCATTTTATTTGGTTCAAGTTCAAGATGATTGCCAAACCTATAACGTTTCGGGAACAGTGCATGTAGTGGTGGTAAAACCAATTGTTGATTTTACGGTTGCAAGTACGGCTTTGATTGAAGATTTACCGATTTCGTTTCAAAATTTGACGCAAAATGGGTATCAATACGAGTGGTATTTTGGTGATGGCGGTTATTCGGATTTAACGCATCCATCGCATTTATATGATACAGCAGGTACGTATTATGTCACCTTGATTGGAACGGACGCAAAAGGTTGCACGGATTCAATCACCAAGCAAATAGTCATCAAAAACGAGTTTTATATTTACATTCCGAATGCCTTTTTTCCGGATGGAGATCGCTTTAACGAGTTCTTTTCTGGAAGTTTCATTGGTGTAAAAAGTATTAAAATGTCGATTTATAATCGTTGGGGAGAGCGCATTTATTACACCGAAGACCAACATTTTAAATGGGACGGAACCTATGATGGTAAACGTGTTCAAGACGATACTTACATTTGGAAGTTGATTTATGTGCCGAATAGGGACGTAGAAAAGTTAATGACAGGTCACGTTTCCGTTCTCCATTAACGCAAGCTATTCAAATATTCCTCTGAAACAGGAATTCCAAAACTTTTCGCCTTTTCTGCATATTCCAATGCTTTTGCTCTCTGATTCAAGCTTTTGTAAGCAATGGAACAATTGAACCAAGCATACGGATAATCAGGTCGTAACGAAATCGATTTTTCCAAGTCAATGACTGCCAAATCAAATTTCTGTTGATTCACATAAACAGTTCCTCTATAGAAATAGCCGTCTGAACCATTTGGAACTGCTTTTATTAGCAGTTGAGCGTATTTCAATGTTTCGTCATAGCGCTGTGCATTCAGTAATTCAGAGCAAATGTTTGACATGGCGCGAATATCGTTTTTTTGAATGCGTAATGCCTGCTCGTAATCCGCAATTGCTTCTACATGTTTACCCATTTTTGCATACGTAATGCCACGGTTTAAGTACACATCAAAGCTGTTTTTGTCGCGCTCCAAAGCTAATTTGTACATTTCAATGGAAGCATCAAATTTATTTTCAAGCGCATACATATTTCCCATGTTGCTGTACACCAACGCATCCTTGACACGCGCATCCACCAAGACGTTATAATCCTTAAAGGCTAAATCCATGCGATTGTGTTCCCGATAATAGTTGCCTCGGTTTTTGTACGCTACTTCAACTCCCGTTTTCTTCACGTGAACGATGTTTCCAACTCGTTCGATTTGATACGGATACAATTCAATCACATTGCTCCAAAGAGTTTCCGAATTCGTCCAAACACCAGTCATTTTATACGCTTGAGCAAATAAAAACAGACTGTAAACACCTAAAGCACCAATTAAAAGGGTTTTGTTTTTTGAAAGGAAAACACTTTTTTCCAGCATCCACAGAATCATAAAACTTGCGCCGATGTAGGGGATATAGGCATAGCGATCGGCCATAATCGCTGAACCTACCGAAATAAACTGAAGGACAAGTGCAATCATCACTACAAAGAATCCAAATCCAAAAATATAGGTTCGGAGCCATTCTTTTTTAAACTTATAAACTGCAAAAATACTTCCCAAACTGAGTGCAATAGCGATAAAGGGAGCTAAGTAGAAGAAGAAGGGCAATCCATGTTGTGCGTCAAAAGTGGGGTAGGGGTAAAAGGCTGCTAATTCAATCGGAACGAAGAACTTCACCCAATACATAATAAACCCGTAGGAAGCAAACATGAATCGTTCGAAAGTGCTGAAAATTTCATATTCTGCGATGGCGCCGTTTGCTTGAATTTGCACGGCATTCCATCCAATCCATACGGCGAGTGCAAAAAATGGCACTTTTTCAAGAATACTTTTTACAGAAAATTTTCGCTGGTAAAAATAATCGAGTAATAACAAAACGATTGGCAGCGGCACGGCCATTGCTTTACTCAGACAAGATGCGATAAAAAGTACAAATGTCAGCACTAGCCAAAGCAGATTTTCTTTTTTCACATAACGGATGTAACTCAGCAATGCTAATAAAAAGAAAAAGGTGTACAAAACATCTTTGCGTTCTGAAATCCATGCTACACTTTCAACATGCATCGGGTGAATCCCAAAAAACAAGGCGCCAAAACCTGCAATGAAAAGGGAGCGATTTCCTAATTGAAGTAGCAATAGAAAAACAAAAACGGTATTACAAACATGCAGCAGTAAGTTGGTTTTAAAATACGGCTGAATGTCCAATGCGCTTTGTTGGTAATTGTAACGCAAGGTCAACATCGTTAGCGGATGGTAATTCAACATAACTTGTGTCGAAGGCTGATACAACAGTGCAACGCTATCGGGATTCGTTGTTTTAGTCAACGGTTGTTCCACCACGTAGCCTAAATCATCCCAGTTTGTGAATTCTTTCTCAGGCGAAAAACCTTTTAAATACGCTAAAACCGTAACGATACAAATAGCAAAAACGAGCAGTAAACTACTCGTTTTTAAATTGTTTTTTGATGAAGCTACCTCTTTCGTTTCAGGGACAGTAGCCGCATGAGTTTTTTTCCCTTTTGCCATAACTAGTTCGAAATAATTTCAAATAATTCGTTTAAGTTCGGAGAGATAATGATTTCAATTCTTCTGTTTTTTGCTTTGTCGTTTGGATCCACTGGGTGAAATTCTCCACGACCAGCCGCCATGATTTGTGAAGGTGTCATTTTTGAGTTTCCAAGTAGAATCTCAACGACAGATGTAGCACGCAATACAGATAACTCCCAATTGTTTCTTGGGGCAGCAGTACTGATTAATTTATCGGTGTCCGTATGACCTTCTACAATGATTTCTAAATCTTTTTCGTTTTCAAGTACTTTTCCAAGTTCTACCAAGGCTTTTTTACCTTCTGGCTCCACTACAGTACTTCCTGATTTGAACAGTAATTTCGCTTCTAAACTCACGTAGATTTTACCATTCTTTTGAACAACTGTTAATCCTTGGTTTTCGAATCCACGAAGTGCCGCCGCAACTTTTGATTTCAACAAATTTACTGCCGCATCTTTTTTACGAATGGCTTCTTCCAATTCATTGACACGTTTTTCACGCTCTTCCAACAATTTTTGTTTTGCCTTCAGTTCTTGATCCAGTTTCAACAAATCGTCTTGTTTTTTCTGTAATTCTTTGTTTTTGGTTTCCAATTCGGATTGCAATGCAGCCGTTTCTTTTGCACTGTAATTTTTCAATTTATCGAAAGCTTTCTCCAAAGAAGCATTTTGGTCTAACAACTGATTGTAGTCGCGTTGCAACAAGCGATAGGTATTGCCCAATTGCGTGGTGTCTTGTTTTAATTTGGAAACATCCTTGCTTGCAATGTCGAATTTGGATTGTAATTCTTTTGAAAGTGCTTCAAAGTCCTCACTACTTTTTTTGGCTTTATCCAATTCCTCAGCACACGTTTTTTCTTGCGCTTGTAAGGCTTTGTATTTTTTCATGGAAACGCAGCCCGTTAACAACGAACCACTTATTGCGAGACTGAATAAATAAACAGAATATTTCATTTTTTTGATTTGAGACAAATTTCGAAAAGTAAAGTCAAGCATTAGCCAAGCACTGAACAACTTTTAAACACTGCAACTTTCATAATTACAAATAGCTTCGTTTTAGGTGGATGAACGGCAATCCAAACCTTTTTTCTACCTTTGCACATGGGAAAAAACCAGCAAAAATTACAGTTGGCGGAAGCTTTAAAGGATTTACAGTCCGGAAATACAGTGAAAATTTCCGCTGCTTTAAAAAAAATCGAGCACATTGGTGACGCAAGTGTATTGCCGCAATTGGTAGATTTATTGCGTACAGCAGACCAAAGTACAGCCAAACAAGTATTGGATTTATTGGCAGATATTCAAGACCAAAATGCGTGTGAGATACTCATTTCCTTGATTCAAAATGAAAAGGATGATGCTGTCCGTCAACGTGTACTGTCAACGATTTGGAATTCTAAATTGGATTATAGCGACTACTTAGCAGAATTTGTTTCGCTAGCAACAGAAGGTGATTTGTTACAGGCTTTGGATTGTTTAACAATCATCGAAAATCTTTCAGGTCCTTTTGAAGAACACCAATTATTAGAATCGCAGTTGTATTTAAAAGAATATTTAGAGTCGACTGCACCCAAAGAAGAACGGAAAAATGCCATCATCAGTGATATTGCTTACTTTATCAAAGAGCAAAATGAAGGGATTGATGCTGATTTACTTTTAGACTAGACAGTATATGTTATTATCAATGACAGGTTTCGGGAAATCCAACGGAGTTTTTGCTTCGAAGAAAGTTTCCGTCGAAATACGTTCGCTTAACAGCAAAGGATTGGATTTATCGCTTAAAATGCATGCATCCTACCGTGAATTAGAATCTGAAATTAGAAAAATAGTTGCCGAACGATTGGATCGCGGTAAAGTAGACATTGGTATTTACTTGGAAAGCAGCCAGGAAAATGCAGGTTTATTAAATCGAGAACTGGCAACACGTTATTACCACGAATTGAAATCCTTGAATGAATCCTGGGGTGAACAGCCGCAAGATTATTTGTCGATGGTTTTGCGCATGCCTGAAGTGTTGAATCAACAAACAGAGGACTTGTCAGAAGAAGAAAAGGCATTTATACTTCAGTTGGTGAAAGAAACATGTGATAAGTTGATGAATTTTAGAGCTACAGAGGGAAAAATTCTCGCGGCAGACTTTCAACAACGAATCGACGAAATCAGGAATTTACTTAAGGAAATCGAACCTTTTGAAACTGAACGTGTTCAACAAGTGCGCGACCGTATTATTCGTTCATTAACGGATTTACAAGGTATTGAGTTTGACAAAAATCGTTTGGAGCAAGAGATGATTTTCTATATTGAGAAATTGGATATTTCCGAAGAAAAAATTCGCCTCTCCAACCATTTGGATTACTTTATCGAAACAATGAATATTTCTATGTCTGGTAAGAAACTGGGCTTTATTGCACAAGAAATTGGACGTGAAATAAATACATTGGGAAGCAAAAGTAATCATGCTGAAATGCAACGTCGTGTGGTGGAAATGAAAGATATGCTCGAAAAAATCAAAGAGCAAGTTCTAAATACATTGTAAAATGGGAACAATGAAGTCGGAAGGTAAATGCATCATTTTTTCAGCTCCGTCGGGTGCGGGGAAAACGACAATTGTTCGGGCTTTATTGGAACGCATGCACAACTTAGCGTTTTCTGTTTCTGCTTGCAGTCGCCCACCACGAGGATTGGAACAAAATGGAAAGGATTACTTTTTCCTTTCGGTAGATGCTTTTAAACAAAAAATACAAGAGGATGCTTTCGTTGAATGGGAGGAAGTGTACACCAACATGTATTACGGCACCTTAAAAAGCGAAGTGGAACGTGTTTGGAATGAAGAT
>CAZHPL010000085.1:0-11636 GCA_964534495.1 uncultured Lishizhenia sp. | reverse complement strand
TCTTGTATTCACTGGACATCATATAACTTTCTGCCAACATCCACTAATACCAAGGTTCATTCTTGTTTTTCTTAATTTTTGCTTCGAGCTGACTTATTCCTTCTTTTCGAGATGTGTAAATTACTTCTTCATAAAATTCCTGCAAACTGTCAGGAATCATTTGTGCAGCGATACCATTGACTTTGAAGAAAATGAATAAAATCAGTAAGAAACGAAACATATTCACAAAAATTAAGGCAATTCAGGATGTTGTTGGTGCAGCACTAATTCATTTTCACTTCTAGCAATTACAGCGGATGCTAAACAATTTCCTAATACATTTACAGAGGTACGTGCCATGTCCATAAGTGCATCAATGGCTAAAATCACACTCGCTTTTTCAGGATCCATTCCCATATCAGTAATAGTTCCTGCGAGAATTACAAAAGAAGCTCCTCTCACTCCTGCAACACCTTTACTCGTCAACATCAAAACGAGACACATGCTGATTTGCTCACCAATGGTTAAATGAATACCAGACATTTGTGCCACAAAAACAGAAGCTAGCGATAAATATAAAGTTGTTCCATCGAGGTTGAAACTGTAGCCGGTTGGAATGACAAAAGCAACAATCTTTTTAGGGACGCCAAATTTCTCCATGTTTTCAATGGCTTTTGGTAATGCTGCTTCACTACTTGCTGTCGCAAAGGCAATACTAAATGGCTCACTTACAGCTTGTAAAAAACGTTTGATTGGAATTTTTGCAACCAAGGCAATTGGCAATAATACCAATAAAATGAAGGCAACTAGAGCAACATATAAGGTGCCGACCAATTTCATTAAACTAAACAAAATATCTACTCCCGACTTGGCGACGGTCGAAGCTAGCGCACCAAAAACAGCCAGTGGTGCAATGTACATCACCAAATCCGTGAATTTAAACATTACTTCAGCTAAACTTTCACTGAAATGCAACATGGTTTGTTTGTGTTCGTTGCTTTTCACCATCCCTAAACCAATCGCAAAAATGATTGAAAATACAACCACTTGAAGCACTTGATTTTCAGCAACCGCCTTAGCAATGTTTTCCGGGAAAATCTCTACTAAATGATCTTTATGTTCTTTCTTTTGCTCTAATAATTTCTCTGATTTTTCTTTGTCTTGCTTACGTGCGTCCACTTTCACGCCAACGCCTGCTTGCGAAACATTGATGGCTACGAGTCCAATAAAAAGCGCTATAGAGGTCACAATTTCAAAGTACAGAATACTCTTCAATCCAATTCGCCCCACTTGTTTCAGGTTGCTATGTCCTGCAATTCCAACAACAAGTGTAGCAAAAATCAAAGGAGCCACTAAGGTTTTTACCAAACGCAAGAAAATAGTTCCTAAGCGCTCCATTTCCAATGAGAAAGCAGGAAAATCAATTCCAACTTCAACGCCTAAAATCATGGCGGAAAAAATCCACATAGACAGTTTTTTGCGTTTAAACGCCACTAAAAACAAAAAGGAAATGAGTGCATATCGAACGCCTGATAAAGCGGTATGAGAGGAAGTTCCTAATTTACTTTCGAGTATAAAAACTAAACCAACGCTTAAAAAAGCAACGATGTACCAAAGTAGACTGAAAATAGATTTTTGTTCTTTCATGCTGTGAATTTACACATTCCTTTTTAATGTGATAAAGGAGTCAAAAAAGCATTGGGCAAAAAAGAAAGGAACCCGAAGATTCCTTCCCTAAACACTAACTTACCAAAAACTAACACGTAGATGAATGAGCACGTACCAGTAATTGCAACAAATTTATTTCATATATTTTGCTTTTCATATACGTAGAAATACCTGTTTTCATGTTATTCGTCGCAAAATATGCAACGAAATCCTTTAGTTGACGTTGATAGCCATTTATTAATTGAAATGAGTAACGAAACTTTTGATTTTTTACCAAGATTTTATTTGTATGACCACTTGACGCTAAAAAAGAAGAAATAATATCAAATCGATGACATTTGCTGAATACAGACATATACAATGGTACGTCAACCTCCTTTTTTGGGTGTTGGAGTTGACTATTTTCTTTCAAGTTATTAGAACAAGAAAAGCTTTCAATCCATTTTTCTATTATTTCTTTTTGCTAACAATTGGCATGTGGTTTTTTGACACAAATTGTGTTTTGTTTTCTCAATTTGCCATCCCTTTTACAAGGATATTGCAATTTCTGTACGTCATTGTTTTCTATTTTTGGTTCAATCTCGCTTTTTATTATTTCGTGATATTCAAAGAAAAGTATAGGAAGACCTTCCTCTTTCTTTTTTTGCTGCATTTTGTGCTTGCTTCCATTTTGGTGATCAATAATTATCTAAAAAATCAAAATCTTTCAAGTGACATTATGTTGTTGGACGAATTAATGATTTTGCCTCTATGTGTTTATTCGCTGTTTCAATTGAATGAATCGGACAAGCAATATAAATGGCACGTTTCACCCAATTTTTTATTTACAAGTGCCATATTCATTGACTTTTTGGCTAATTCCATTTTATTTTTAACTGGAGCAATTTTACAAAATGAAAACAAGGAATTACTATGTATTTTGTTAATTATCCGCATGTTTACATGGTTTATATACTGTGTGTGTTTTATTATCGGCTTGAACTTACTTCGAAAAACGATGCTTGCACAAAACCCTAAATAGAAATGACAGAAGAACTTTTTCAAAGCATTCGGATTTATTGCAATTATAGCTATTTATTGATTGAACCAGGTTTGCTTATCTTGCTGATATTCAGACGAAAAAATATCCCTAAAAAAGTTTTCATTTTATTGTTCATATCTATATTAATTTGGATTTTAGACACAACTAAAATTGTAACACGATTTATTTCTTCCGATGAAATCCTACACAGAAACATTATTGTTTTTGATATACTCATTCAATTTATTGTAAAATTCGGGCTATACTATTTCTATATTTCCCCAAAAAAGTGGCAACCCTATTTTAGAGTGATATTCCTTTTAGGTTTTCTGCTATTGTGTTTTCAATTATACTTAAATGTATATATTTTAAATACCTATCCAACGTATTTAACGGAGACTTATACGTATTTGGTTTTTACACCATTAGCATTGATTTCTCTTTTTCAAATTAACAAAAGTGAAATGGAATACAAGTGGTTCGCTTCACCACGCTTTTACTTGAGTAGCGCTGAGTTTTTGTATTTGTTTTTAAACTCAAGTATGTTCCTTTTTAGGGTACAATTGTATGAACTGAACAAGGATTTATTTTTTATAGTAGCAACTGTTCATTTGTTTACTTGGTATCCCTTTTGTTTTCTTTTTTACAAGGCAATCAGCACTTTTGACGCCAAAAAAGAAGAATTATGACCGTTGAATATTTCATACAAATATCTTGGTTTCCTGTTTGTTTCTTATATTTAAAAGCCTTACTTACGTTTGACATTCAAAAAGAAAACAATACTATCTTATGAAATTAGCTGATTATGAATACATTCAATGGTATCTCTACTTGCTTTTTTGGTTACTTGAATTTACAATCATAGTATTTGTTATTGGAAAGCGAAAAAATTTTGGATCCTTTCTCTTCATTTGTTTTTTAGTAGAATGTATTTCTTGGTTTACGGACACTCAATTAATCCTGTTTAATGGGTACGAAAGTCTGCCAAGGCCATTTTTTCATACTCTTCAAATAATCACTATCTTCTATTCGAATTTCTTGTTTTTTCTTGTACTTTTCTATTACTTCATTCTTAATAAAAAAGTAAAAAAATGGATTATTCCACTTGCAATTATTGGAACCATTGGCGGATTACTAATGATGTATTACAATATTCATCATGGGATTTATTTTACACACTACATTTCAATTATTCACTATGTCATTATTCTTTCTTTAAGCATTTATGGGATTTTTGAAATGAACCCAAGCGATCAGCAGTTTAAATGGAATTTATCACCTTCCTATTTATTTTATTGTGGCATCATCATTCAATTTTTGGGAAACACAACCTATGATTTATTTGCCCCAAGATTAATGTATGGAGAAGAGAATCTACTTTGTATTATAATGACAATTCACTTATTTATTTGGATTTTATTTTGCTTGTTTTTTATTGCAGGCTTGTATCAACTCGGAAGAAATAATAAATCATGACGATAAAGGATTATGTAATTATTCAATGGTACTTCAATATTGTTTATTGGGTACTTGAGTTTATAATTATTTGGATGATCATTAATAAGCGTAAGGAATTCAAGCCTTTTCTTTTTTATAACTTTTTGTTTTCTTCAATATATTGGTTCGCAGATACCAATTCCATTTTAATGGGTTATCTAAACAAAGGATTTTACATAAATATCATGACAAACTTCATCTTAATCTTTTATAGTAACTTCTTGTTCTACATGGTTATTTTCTATCACTATACCTGGAACGAAAAACTAAAAAAAATGATAATACCATTAAGTTTCTTATATCTAATTGCTTCTTTATTCACCATTAATTACAACCTTAATCACGGCCTTTTTTTCTCGATAAATAATTCTGCGGTCAGTTATCTAATTGTATTACCCATTAGCATTTTTCTTGTTTTCGAGCATCATCCATCAGAATTAAATTACAAATGGAATTTATCGCCATCATATTTGTTCAACATTGCTATTCTTATTGAACTCTTAGCAAATTCCGCCTTTTTGCTTTTTTCAGGATTATTAGTGAATCTCAATGAGCATATTTTAACTGTACTCGCAATTATCAGACTTTTCATTTGGATTGCATTTTGCTTGTTTTTCATTGCAGGCTTGTATCAATTGGGCCGCGAAAAAAAATAATACATGCAATGAGTAATGGTTTTACTAGGTAGAAATACCTGTTTTTCGAAGATTTGAATCATTTTCTTCCTTTCTAAATACGCAATCGAAGGTGTTTAACTATCTTAGTCAGGAATGGAGTTGAGTTTTTTCCAAAATATGAGTTTTTTATTGCTAGTACTAGCGGCTATTCTTATTTTGGTCGCTATTTCAATGGTGTTTTTGACCTTTACTTGGCGTAAACGTTTGTATGAAAAAAACTTAGTTCTCGACCGCATCAAAGCGGAAAAGGAAAAGGAAATCGCGGAAAGTATGTTTGCTGCTCAAGAAAAAGAACGGGAACAGATTGCAGAAGATTTACACGATGAAATCGGAAGTATTCTATCACTTTTGAAAATAAATCTTTCCAAAAAAAATCACGATTATGGAATTGTAAGTGAAGACGCATCTTTACAATCAGAAATTGAATTGATGGACATGGTTATAAGCCGCATTCGAAGTATCACCGGAACGCTTACCCCTTCTTCACTCTTGCGTCATGGCTTGGTAAATGCCTTTGAAGTCTATTGTACCCAATTGGATGCAACTGGAAAAATGAGCGTGAATTGCCAAACGATTAATGAAAGCTCACACGATCCTGAACTAAAAACCACTTTGAATATTTACAAAATATTTTTGGAATTGATGCACAACCTACTGAAACACAGCGGTGCAGAAAAAACAGATGTACATGCTATACTAACAAACGAATATTTCCGTTTACTAATAAAACACAACGGAATTGGACTAGAACAATCTCAATTTGAACAATTGAAAAATAACAGTACAGGAATTGGATTAAAGTCCATTTCTACAAGGGTTTCAATTGAAAACGGACAATTAACATTTGAAAAAACAAACGATTTGTACATAACTGATTTATTCATTCCCTTTGTATGATTGAAACCTCCACCCCTATTCGTTTTGCACTCGCTGAAGATCATCATATTTTACGTCAAGGTCTTGCAGAATTAATCCGCTCATATCCTGGATTAGATTTAGTTTTTGATGCTGAAAATGGCGAAGAAGTATTGGAGAAAATGCGAGAAAATCCCATCGATGTATTGATTTTGGATTTGAACATGCCCAAAATGGATGGTGAAACTTGCTTGCCGCTTGCACTGCATTTGAATCCAGAGTTAAAAGTCATTGTTTTGAGCATGTATTTTTCGGAAGCTTTTATTTCGCAGTTGATTCGCTTGGGCGCAAGTGCATATTTGCCTAAAAACATCGATTTCAATGATTTGAAAGACTGTATTTATTCCGTTCACAATACCGGTTATTATTTGAACAGCGAGTTAGAGGCCATGCTAAAAAGTCATGAAGGTGATTTGAATTTGTTTGATTTGACGGAACGTGAAATGGAAATCATAAGTTTGGTTTGTCAGGAAAAAACGTCGCGCGAAATTGCAAATGAATTGTTCATTAGTCACCGAACGGTTGAAGGACACAAGGCTCGATTATTGGAAAAAATAAAAGCAAAAAACACCGCCGGAATTGTACTTTTTGCGCTGCGAAACGGAATATATCGCTAATTTCAGCACATGAAGAAAGTAGTTTTACTCCGAGGAATTAATGTCAGTGGGAAAAACAGTTTAAAAATGGCTGAATTGAAAACAACCTTGGAAAAAGCGGGATTTTTAGCTGTACAAACCTATATCCAAAGTGGAAACGTCGTGTTATCAAGCAACGAATCGGACAACTCCAAGTTGGAAACCCAAATTGAAACCTTGATTTTGAATACATTTTCGTTGAACGTTCCGACCTTGGTTTACGATGCTGCTCATTTTGAACACTTGGTCAACGAAAGCCCCTTTTTGAAAGAGCCTGATTTTAATGGAGCTTTCCAACATTATACCTTTCTCGGAAAAGGACAAGCAGAAACTCTTTCTGTTGAAAAGAAAATCCAAGAAACCGAAGAAATCGTTGTTTCTTCCGATGTGGTGTATCTGTATCTGCCCAAAGGCTACGGTCAAACCAAGCTCACGAATACATGGATTGAGCAACAACTTAAACGTAAAGCAAGCACACGCAATTACAATACTTGCCTGAAATTAATTGAAATGGCGAAGGGATAATAGTTGGCGCCTGATCCTGCTTTTCGCTGTATCTCTGACTTTCTCCCTATCACGCTCTCAGTTTAAGTCAGAGGATGCCGCTTCTATCAGGGGCGTGAGATTCCGTTTTCATTTTCGCATTAATTGGTAAGCTTTGGCAACCGACTACTGTTTTTGTTCTTGATAAAATAGTAAAACAAATTGGACAGTGAATCAAACATTATCAGTCTTTTGCCTTTGCGATAAACGATTTCAAAATCATAAAAAAGGTACGTTTTCGTTAAATAAATTGTCACATGTTTGTCTGTGAATTTGAATTTACCGGCATTTTCATAATCGGCACCAACTTCGAAAAATCTAAAATTCTTATAGAAAGAAAAAGTGCGAAAATCTTTGTGTCCATATTGTTTGTAATAATCATATCTATGCGTCTTTCTTAAAAAGTCAACTATTGTTAGCTTTTCATGATAACAACCAAGATATGACCACTCCCCATATAGTTTCACACCACAAGCGCTAATGCTATTTGCCCATAGCAAAAAAACTAAAAAACCAATTGTTTTGAATCTCATCCGCGAGTATGTATTTCAAGCATAACGTTTTATTGGATGAAGTATTTTAAGACTTACAGTTATTTATTGCAAGATTTGGATTAGCAAGTAAAGAATCATTGTAACCAAAGATTCATCACGCTAAACTCTCCACTCTAAACTTTTAGCTCAAGTTAAAACTCACTTCATCCACCACAAATTGCGGGAATACATGAGAACGAAAATGCCACTGATTAGCAATTGAAAAACAGTTAGAATAGTTGGGATATTTGCTGTAGAAATCATGATGTACGTTAAAATTGTTCCAGCTAAACTATAAGCGATGTACATGTAAAAACCTATTTTCTTACCTTGAAACATAAAAATGGCACCTGCTAATCCCAATGCAACAATTAGAAAGGACAACAAATTATACACATAAAAATTGGCGTAAACTTCTTCCGTCATGGCTTGTAATTGCTTCAATATATGCACCATTCCATCCCATTTTAATTTCTGGAATTGCTCAATTGATTGGTTTACTTGAATGTTACTATTGACAACTTCTTCCTCTGAAGGTGCTCCACCAAATAATCCGCTTATGCCAGATAGTGCTCCAAAACCTGTTGAAACAAAAGTCAAAATACATAAAACCGTTAAAAAAACGGGACGCTTTTCTTTTTCTAACGAATTATCTAGTTCCATAATGCTTGTTTCGATGTTTTAATAAAAGCAACGGATTTTTGCATATCCAAGGATGTATTGCGATCGCTTTCGTAAAAGGTTACTTCCTTGCGATACGCTTCAAAAATTTGTTCCACCTTTTCCGAAGATTTTAAGGGTCTTCTAAACTCCAAAGCTTGTGCCGAATTGAACAATTCGATACCGATTACAGAATAACAATTTTGTAACACGCGATATAATTTCGTTGCTGCGTTCGCACCCATACTCACATGATCTTCTTGTCCATTACTGGAATCAATCGTATCAACAGAAGCCGGTGTACATAATTGCTTGTTTTGACTAACAATCGCTGCACAAGCATATTGTGCAATCATCAAACCAGAGTTCAATCCGGGATTAGCGACCAAAAAGGCAGGCAAACCTCTTGTTCCTGAAATCAATTTATAAATACGACGTTCTGAAATACTTCCCATTTCTGCCAAGGCAATCGCTAAATAATCCATCACCAAAGCCAAAGGTTGCCCGTGGAAATTCCCTGCTGAAACCACATCGTCTTCATCTGGGAAAATGGTTGGGTTGTCCGTAACAGCATTGATTTCTTTTTCTAAAACGCTTTTTGCAAACAATAATGTGTCGCGGGAAGCCCCATGCACTTGTGGAATACAACGAAACGAATACGGATCCTGAACGTTGACTTTTTCTTGTTGCAAGATTTCACTTCCTGCTAAAATCATTCTAAAATGAGCGGCCGTTTCTATTTGTCCACTTTGATTACGAATCACGTTTACATTCTCTTGAAAAGGATTAATGCGCCCATCGTAAGCATCCAAGGACATCGCAGCCACATGGTTCCATTTATTCCATAAACTCAAACCGTGACTTAAGCAATAAAAGCCAAAACTACTCATGAATTGTGTACCATTCAACAACGCCAAACCTTCTTTTGAACGCAATACAATTGGTTCAATATCAAACAGTTGTTTCAACTTACTTCCACCAAAGCGTTTACCTTGATAATCAAATGCACCTTCACCTAAAAGAGGCAAACACAAATGCGCTAAAGGAGCTAAATCTCCCGATGCACCCAAACTTCCTTGTTGATACACCACCGGTGAAATTCCTTCGTTGTAGAAAAACAAAAGTCGTTCAACCGTTTCCAATTGAACACCCGAATGACCTTTCGAAAGTCCAAGCACTTTAAAAAGCAACATAATGCGGATGATTTCAGCAGGCACCTCCTCACCCATTCCACAAGCATGTGAAAGCACAAGGTTGCGTTGCAATTGTTCCAAGTCTTCCGATGAAACAGCAGTGTTGCACAAAGATCCAAATCCGGTATTGATTCCGTAAATCAGTTTATCGGAATTTTCCATTTTTTTATCCAAATACGTACGGCATTTTAGGATAGCCGCTTTCGCCTTTTCACCTAGTTCAACACGTTGTCCCGAATGCAAAATTTGTTCTATTTCTTCGAAAGAAATGTATTGATTATCAATATAAAAAGTTGACATAGTTACTCATTTTTTGAGCGATTTCAATTGTACAAATAGATTCCTCTCTTTTGTCTAATTAAGTAGTTTAGCTGAAAGGAGAAAGCTTTTTTGTAGGAAAGATTACACTCATTTAATAATTTACTTCTTAACCATTTTGGCAAAATCTTTCGCAAAATAGGTCAAAATTCCATCCGCACCCGCTCGGCGAATACTTAATAACATCTCGTAAACAGCTAGATCGTAGTTCAACCATCCATTGCGTGCAGCAGCATGTACCATCGCGCATTCGCCACTTACGTTATACGCCGTGATTGGCAACACAAAATTTTCTTTCAAGTCGCGAATAACGTCCAAATAACATAAAGCCGGTTTCACCATCATCATGTCGGCTCCTTCTTCGAAATCCAATTGTGCTTCAATCAAGGCTTCGCGTCGGTTAGCAGGATTCATTTGGTATGTTTTTTTATCTCCTGATTTTGGTGCAGAGTTCAACGCATCACGAAACGGACCGTAAAATGCACTTGCATATTTTGCCGTATATGACATGATGCTAACATCTGTATATCCATTTTCGTCCAATGCTTCACGAATCACACGCACACGACCGTCCATCATATCTGAAGGTCCAATAATGTCAATACCAGCTTGTGCTTGTGCTACAGCCATTTTCGCTAAGATCGGCAAAGTAATATCGTTCACAATTTTTCCGTCTTCCACGTAGCCATCGTGACCATCTGATGAATACGGATCCATTGCCACATCACTCATTAACATCGCTTCCGGGAACTTTTCTTTAATGGTACGAATCGCATGTAAGTAGAAATTATCCTCCGCATAACTGTAGGAAGCAATTTTGTCTTTCAAGTCTTCATCAACTGCGGGAAACATGTCAAAAGTCATGACGCCGAGATTCATACACTCCTCAATTTCAGGTAATAATCGATCCAAAGACCACCTGAAATTATTAGGCAATGAAGCCACTTCATCTTTGATATTTTTACCGTCTTTCAAAAAAATCGGGTAAATCATATTTTCTACCCCCAATTTTGTTTCTTCCACCATGTTGCGAATGGCAGCAGATTTACGGTTTCTTCTTGGTCTAATTAGCATAGGTTCTTACATCAACATTCCACCACACACATGAATCGTTTGTCCTGTCACATAAGCGGACATATCAGAAGCTAAGAAAACGGTAACATTAGCCACGTCAATCGGTTGTCCACCACGTTTTAATGGAATACCATCTCTCCATTCTTGAACCACTTTTTGATCCAAAACTTCAGTCATTTCTGTTTCAATAAATCCCGGAGCAATCGCATTACAACGAATATTTCTTGAACCTAATTCAGCCGCAACTGATTTCGTGAAACCAATCAAACCTGCTTTTGAAGCCGCATAATTAGCTTGTCCGGCATTTCCTTTCACTCCCACAACAGATGACATATTAATAATGGAACCTTTGCGTTGTTTCAACATCGGGCGTTGTACGGCTTTTGTCAAATTAAACGCAGATTTCAAGTTGGTATTGATCACTTCGTCCCATTGCTCCTCGGACATACGCATCAATAAATTATCACGTGTAATTCCCGCATTATTCACCAATACATCCACGGTACCAAAAGCTGCAACCACATCGTCGATTAATTGTTGTGCTTCGTCAAATTTGGATGCATCCGAACGAAAACCTTTGGCAACACCGCCGTTTGCTGTCAATTCAGCCTCCAATGCACGTGCTTTCTCTTCCGATGATAAATAGGTAAAAGCAACGGTAGCGCCTTGACGCACACACTCTTCTGCGATTGACTTTCCAATTCCGCGTGAAGCTCCTGTGATAATAACCACTTTGTTATCTAGTAATCCCATATTTCAAATTTTGGTCAAAGTTAATGATTCCATTTAAACGCGTTCTTCTCCTATTTTTTCGGTTTAAAAATGGGCGCAGTGTAAATGCCCCATTTGGCCAAACGATATTTAAACGAAACGCCCAATACACCAAGTCCATAGGTCACTGAGCGGCTGAAATTGATAGAAGA
>CAZHPL010000084.1:0-11649 GCA_964534495.1 uncultured Lishizhenia sp. | reverse complement strand
ATCAGCGCATCAGCAGCATGCAGCGTTGTCTTTGCTACAACACCTCCCCGGGCATAAACACTTAATTGGAAAAACAACTGTTTTTTTATTTGTGCTTCGTTAGTTTGAAACGCTTGAAATGCTTCTATTATCAATTCACTTTTGAGTGGTTTCAACTGGATATTGGGGACTTTTTGATCTACATCAAAAGCCAACACCTCACCTACTTCTTTCCAAATCAGCAAGCGTTCTTTTCGTTTATTTAAAAGAGCAGGAACATGACTCTTATCCAAGATTTGTTGGCGGATTTCAAATAATTCTTCTTCCCATTTTTCAAACGGGTCATCGTCAAATGGTTCTAAATACGCTAATGCCTCTTTTTGGGTCATTCACTTTTGTTTTTTCGCATACGGATGTTCATCGCCTCAACAATCAAGGAATAAACCAATGCGAAATAGACATAACCTTTTGGAATGTGTTGCTCAAATGCCTCTGCGACCAATAAAACACCAACAGTTACCAAGAAACTTAATGCAATCATTTTAATCGTTGGATTTTCACTAATGAATTTACTGATATAACCCGAGAACATCAACATAATTATCATTGAAATAATTACCGATAAATAAATGATAATCATAGGATTGTGATGTAATTCTTGCTGTATCCCATTGGTCATACCAACAGCAGAAATCACTGAGTCAAATGAAAAGATCAAATCCACCAAAACAATCTGTGTAATGATACCTGACATCGTACCTTTGCTTTTGTGATTTTCTGCTTCTTCTTCGCCTTTCACACTGTGGTGCATTTCAATTGTACTTTTGTAGATTAAGAACAAACCTCCTATCAACAGCACCAAACTTTGTCCTGTTAATTCGTGTCCGAAAACAGCAAAAAGCGGTTCGGTCATTCCCATAATCCAAGACACCATTGTTAATAATACCAAGCGAACAACGAGTGCCAATGAAAGTCCAAGTGAACGTGCTTTTTTCTTGTCTTTACCTTTTAGTTTATCCGTAACAATCGAAATAAAAATGATGTTATCAATACCCAAAACGATTTCCAAAAGCGAAAGAATAATAACATACATCCAACCTTGCCAGGTTCCCAAAATCTCAAAAAATTGCATCATTTTATTCGTAGGTAATTAAAAACTTCAGTTAAATCGTCTGCATTTTTTTCTGCCTTTGTGTGTACTTCTAACAAAAATAAGGAATTTCCATAAAGTAGCTCGGTCAGCTTTGAAGGAAAGATAGATTTATCATCGGTACTCTCACTCGTTTTACCAAATGCAGTCACTAATGGAGCACCTTGTTGTGAATGGGTTGCCTCAAAATAATGTGAACGCTGTTTAGATGTTGCTGGACCATCAATAATCCTGAAAATGCCCCCTCCTGTATTGTTAACAAGTAAAACTCTCAAATTCGTTGGAAATGGTTGAATCCAAAGCGCATTGCTGTCATAAAGAAACGAAACATCGCCCGTAATATGCACATGTAATTTATCAGGATTGGCTATCGCAGCTCCAACTGCTGTACTAAACGAACCATCAATTCCACTGGTGCCTCGATTGGCTTCAAAACGAACACCTCGAATCGGATCAAAAAGCTGACAATACCTCACAACAGAACTATTCGCCATGTGTAAAACACAATTTTCTGGTAAGCACTCAAACAATTCATTAAAAACAAAAATATCTGTCAAATCGCTCAAAGTTGCAACGAAATCTGGGATTTTATCCTTGGACAAATAGTCTATTTTTCGCCATTTACCTGCGAAATTCAAAGTGCTTTTGGGGTAATCCAAGGTATTCAATTCCGCAAAAAAAGCTTCCGGTTGCATTTCAACATCATGACTCAATTGCATGTACGTATCCATCAATGGAAACCCATGTCCAACGCGAATATGCGCCTTTAAATCTGATTTTCTCAAAAACGCTTTGATGCGCTTTGAAACTACTGCCCCTCCAATCGTAATCAACACATCCGGTTGAAAAGCAGCTTCATTTTCAGCTGAAATGGAGTTCAATGCTCGGTCAATGCAATGTACGAAATGCTCGCTTTGCAAATTCGACGTGTTTTCAACTAAAACCAAGGTATTTGTGTCAGCAGACAGCGTTTCCAATTCTTTCAATACATGCAAATTAACAGGTAATTGACCGCATAACACCATGATTTTTGAACACGTCAAAAGTGATTTCAATTCACTTCGGAAATCCGCTGAAAAAGACACATTCAAAACATTCGTGTTGATTTTTCGACCTAACGAAACTGTTTTTTCAACTTTTTTGTAAAGTGGTTCATTTAAACCAACGTTTATGTGGACTGGACCAGCATTTTTACTTAGTAACTTTTGAAAAGCAATAGCGGTTTCTCGTTGTGCATTCCATTTCTCAACACCTTCTATTTTTCCATCGTCAATGTGCGTTTGAAAGAGAATATGATTTTGAAAAACGTTCTGCTGTACAATCGTTTGACCATCGCCTTGATTTACCCACGCTTTTGGTCGATCTGCCGTGATTACCAACAAAGGAATATTTCGATAAAAAGCTTCTGCAATAGCTGGATAATAATTCAGCGCTGCTGTACCAGAAGTACAACAAATCGCTACCGGTTCATTCAATTCATTCGCCATTCCCAATGCAAAAAAAGCAGCACTTCGCTCGTCGTGAATCACATAGGTTTTGAAAAAGGGATTTTCATCAAAAGCAATGGCAAACGGAGCATTTCTTGAACCCGGAGATAATACAATGTGTCGAACTCCGTGCATTTGACATTGGTCAACAACGAGTTGAACGATCAATTTTTCGCTTGTAAGCATGTTGCGAAATTAACATATTTCATGGCTCAGCAATTGCTTAACGGTTGATATTAGTGGGATTTTGAGTTTCCTTAACATTTGTCAAGAGGTTTCTAAGTGTGTTTTCAATTTTTGAAATTCAAATGTTATACAAAACTTGAAAATAAATAAAAATCACTGATTATTGAGCCAATTTCAAGCAAGAAACATACAAAGCATCTACCACTTGTGCCATTCGCGAAAAATCTAATTTTTCCATTGTATCCGTAGGTTTGTGGTAGTTTTTGTTGCGATAAAAGGCTGTATCTGTAATCATTAAAGCATCAAAACCAAAATGCCAATAGTTCAAATGATCCGAAAAATCAATTCCAGGAAGTAGCTTTGGACCGGCAAATTTCTTGGTTTTGACCTTATCAGAATGTACAAAATGATGAATAAACGAACGTTCAAATTTTCCTGAACCAAACTTTTTCACCAATGTGATGAAGTTTCCTTTGTTGCCATAAACCCAAGACAAAATGGGCAAGGGATAATGCTGAGAGTGTTTTTTATCGCTGAAATAACCAATCATTTCAACTGATACCATTCCAAAAACAGGAATGTTGTTTTGCTTTAAATAGTTCGCGTGAATGTAACTTCCCATTGATTTTTTTCGAAAATGAGGTGGTTCTTCCAAGGTGTAAGCAACAACATCAATGCGTTTATTAAGCTTTTGACCATTTAACATGCGAGCCAATTCAAGAATTCCTGCCACTCCACTTGCGTTGTCATCCGCTCCAGCTTGCTCCCCACAAACGTCATAATGCGCTCCGATGATGATACGTTCTTTATTTTCCGTTCCAAATGAACAAATGATGTTTCTGTACTTCACACCTTCAATCGTATAATCCTGAAAACGAACCGAATCACTGAATTGATTAAAGTTCTTATACAAGTAATCTGCAGCTGCATTTAATTGTTGCAGGTGATATATATTCCGAAAAGTAGGCGTATTGGTTAATTCAGAAACATATTTTTTCAAAGCAATAGAATCTGCTTTTTGTGTTTGAGCATAGCCAAATAAACTGCAAAATAAAAAGAGAAAGTTAAACGAAAATTTCATGGATTAAAAGTAAATAAAATCTCCTTTAACTTATGGAATTTACTTAAAAACACAGAAGTGAAAATTCAAGATGATTTCATTATATTTGTACAAACCCATGCTATGAAAAAAGTATTTGTCTTGACGTCCTTTTGCTTACTTGGACTAAGCGCGATGGCTCAACGTTCCTATTTCTTCGAAGGAATCTCAATCAAAACCACCAGCGAAACTTGCACTGACGCTAAGCGTGGAGACAATGGTTACAAATACCAAATTTTTCGTTTGGAAAACACAACCAATGAGACCAAAACCATTCGTTTTCATGTGGATGCTTACTACGACGGCAATTGCTCAACTTGCATGAATGCAGCCGATTACACTTATAGTTTTGAATTGAAACCTAAAGAAGTTAGAATCGGAAAAATCACTGATGCTCCTAAAATTGGTCTTAAACTATTCGAAAGCGACACACAAAATCGAATTTCAGACAAACTTACTGATTTGCAATTTTCGAATGTTGTTGTGAAGTAAAATTCGTATTTGATTTCCTTTCTTAATTGATATACGAGGATTTCTATTCTTCCAAAAAACGCTGATTGTCTTTTCTACGCCAAATGTAAGCGTCTAGTATATAGTGCACAATTTGTGGCATAATCAACAAGGGAACAACAATTCCAACCAAAATGGGATGATCTAATGACTTAAGAAATGAATAGGTCCAACCGAAAGGAAATGGTCGTTCTCTATACAACAACGCGTCCCAAAGTGCTTCCTCAAAATATGCCATGGCAAAGACAATCAAGTAAAATAACATCCAACCCCATTTGGCGAAAACGAGTTTTAAAATAGAATCACTTGATGAACTAACTTGCCGCTTTTCACTCCACCAAACTAAAGCAAAATAAGGAATCCCATGTCCTAAAACATTTACCAAGGAAAAAACAAAATCATTGTCGCACAAAACGATACAGACATAATAAGAAAACGCAGTAGACAGTGTTAATGCTATTCTCGGTACATTCAACCTAGCATTTTTCTGTTTTGACTTGATTTCCATGAAGAGATAAACTGCAATTACTAATCCCAACAAACCTTGTAGAAATGGAACAATGGAAGGCACATTGAAATACACAAAATCGCCCTTCGTCATCCAATTAAAATGTTGTTGTCCACGTGCATGCCAAATCAACATGGGAATCGTCATTACTGCGTACAAACACACATTCAAGATCCAACGTTCTTTTTTAGTTTCATTGCCTTTGCCCGAATACAAACGAAAAAAGCCATATTGTTGTCGAATAAAATGATACACTGCAAAATAGGCGACACACGTCCAAAATACTTGGCTTCCAAATGAATAAACCAAGGCCCCTCCTACCCAAACGAGAATTGGAAAATACAAAAGTTTCAGATGATGTAATTTTCTTGCTTCGCTATTGAAATACGTTTTGTAAACTGTACTGTACACGTGCGCTACATCCACCGTTAATACAATCAAAATCCATGACCAAGGAAAAATATCTGATTTTTGACTGTTTAGAAAATCTTGAGGAATAAAAAAAACAGCAATTGGTGGTAAAATCAATGGCGCAATGAACCAAATTAAGTCAAATTTTGCGGAACGAATCCAATGAAATTGTTTGTTTTCCATTGCCTTAAATCGTTGAATGAATGCGTTTAGCTGCTAAAAATCCAGCATTAAATCCTTCTTCGAAAATGGAATAAGCGGCATAGTCTGTGTGCGCCAATTGAACTCGTTTTGCTTGTGCCGCCAACGCCAAATATTCATGGTGTTTTTTTAGTGTTCCAGGAACAGGTGTCACCATTCCATGTCCCCATCGCTGCACATCAATGGACAAAATTTCATTTTCAATTTCAGGATGAATTCCTTTCAATTCGTTAACGATGCGATCATACATTTCCGCTTCACTCATTTCAAACAACTTACGTCGTCCATAATTGGGGTCTAAATCGTCTAAAGTCAAATACACACTTAACACATGTGGTCCTTCTTGACGCGAAAGTTCTTGATGACGATTTGAAACATAACCCAATTCTTTTGTTCCATATTTGACATTGTCCCAAGCTAATGTAACTCCACCAATTGTGTTTGGAATACTTTTCACCGTCACCACACCAATAAACCATGGATAATGTGAAAAACCTTCAAAGAAAGAACTTGGCCATTGTGCAGAATGCAAAATATGTTTACAAACATAAGACGGACAGGCAACAATACAATTTTCAGCTTCGTATTCCGTCCATTCGTCTTTTATGGGATTGAAAGATTGAACAATAACTCCTGTTTCTGTTTCAATGATTGCTTGAACCACTTCATTCGCTTGTATTTTGTCTTTGACATCTTTTGCCAACAACTGTGCAAGGTGATAATTTCCTTCAGGCCAAGTCAAAACAGAAGTTGGCTCAGCGTTATAAGGATTCGCTTTTCTAGCGGCAAAATAATGAATACCAGCCCAAGCAGACACTTTGTCAAAACCGGCTCCAAAATCATCTCTGCAACAATAATCTAAAAACCACAAAAGTTCTTCGTGAAAAATGTTGTTTTCTTTTAAAAACTGATCAAAGGTGATGGTATCCAATCGTGTCAAATGCTCCGTTGAATTGGCATTGGTAATGGGAATCGAGTACGCATCTCTCCCGTCCGAAGCAACTTCTTTTTTCAACTTACGCATCCAAGCGAAAAAGTGCTCAATTTCATTTTTGATATCATTGGAAATTCCATATTCAGGAACAAGACCTTCTTGAAATTGTCCACGGTACAGCAAGCGTTCATTGGGTGCATGACACAAATGGCGTTCATTGTACACGTATTTCCCGTCTTTCTTTCCCGTAATCAATTGATTTTCTTCTAAAAAAGCAATCAAGGGCAGATTGTCATCATTCGGTAACGAAAGGTAGTGTGCACCTAATGGAGCCCAAGAATGGCTTGTTTTTTCAGCGCTTGAATTACCACCAACCGTAGGATTGAGTTCTAAAAGCAAGCTGTTATTTTCACCCTTTTTATGTAAATGATACAAGCTTGATAAACCACTAATTCCTCCACCAACAATCAAATTTTTAACCGTGACTTTTTTGGTGATTTTTATTTTTCCGTTGATTGGCTTTCGCACTGAATGACCTCTTTGAAAATCAGTTCCGAGTAAACGCACAGATTTCTTTTTTTGTGGACTGCACGCTACTAAATCAGGTAAAATCGCAGCCGCCAAAGTGACTGTACCCAAGTATTTTACAAATGAGCGTCTTTCCATGTTAGTCAAATAAAGCGTCCCATTCCTTTTCGAATAAAGGAATCAAAGCTTGGTTATTTAAGCGATTGACAATTGTTTGCTGAACCCGCATGTCTTCTGGAAAGTGCTGCATCGTGTGCCATTCATTTTCCGAATAAAAACGCAAATTCTTCGGTGTAAACTTCGGTTTTAGCAAGGTCTCATTGATAGAAAACAAAACGTAGCCCCATTCACCGAAAGACGGCACATAGGCATGGTAAGGTCGCGTCGTTAGCCCCGTTTCTTTTATCGTAGAATTGATACACCAAAACGATTCTTTAGCATACAAAGGTGAAGTGCTTTGAACAACTCCAAGCGTACTGGGTTTCATCACATTTTGCAAACGGCGATAAAAAGTTGTTGTGTACAATTTACCAATGGAAAAGTTAGATGGATCAGGAAAATCAATGATGACAACGTCAAATTTTTTCTGATGCGGATTCGATAAAAAAACAAATGCGTCTTCGTGAATTACAGTTAGTTTCTTACTCGATAAAGAAGAGGCGTTTAATTGCTTCATCACTGGATTTGTTTTAAAAATCTCAATCATTTTGGCATCTAAATCAACCATTGTTATGTGCTCGACTTGCGGATATTTCAACATTTCACGTACTGCAAATCCATCTCCGCCTCCCATAATCAAAATGTTTTTCACTGAACTTGCATGTGTCATTACAGGATGAACCAATGCTTCGTGGTAGCGATATTCATCTCTTGAATTGAATTGTAAATGATTATTCAAAAACAAACTGTAGGCATTTCGATCACGCGTTATGACAATCCGTTGGTATTTTGAAGTCGTTGCAAATAGAATTCCATCGCCGTGATATTCTTCTTCACTCATGCGTTGAATGGTATCAGAGGAAACAAATCCCAATGCTAAAAGCACAGCACACATTACGCCTTGTGCAAATAAAACAGACGGATTTCTTAATTTTTTATGAAAAAAGCGAATCAGATATAGCGCTAACGCAACATTGAGCATTCCAAAAAGAATGGAGGTGCGCGTCAAATTGAGGTAAGGAACCAAAATTACTGGAAAGGCAATAGAAGCCAACAGCGAACCAATGTAATCGAAAGTAAAAACGTCCGAGACCAAATCCTTAAAACTTGATTGCGACTTGAGTATGCGCATGATTAGCGGAATTTCCATTCCAATAAAAATCCCAGTTAAAGCGACCAAGAAATACAAAATGATTCGAAAATACGCACCGTAGCCAAAGCAGATAAACAAAATACTACTGCTCAATCCACCCACTAAACCCACCAATAATTCAATTCGGATGAAAGTTAACTCAAGGTTTTTGGTCACGAACTTTGACAAATACGAGCCAATTCCCATGGCAAATAAATAGGTTCCGATTATCGTGGAAAACTGCGTAACGGAATCCCCTAGCAAGTAACTAGCTAGGGTTCCTGCTACCAATTCATAAATCAAACCGCACGTGGAAACCAAAAAAATGGTTGCCAACAATAATATTCTCATATCAATGAATTGCTGATGCGATAATCATGGCAATGGAAATCATAAACGCTCCTGCCAAAAGCGCCACAGCTGTGTTTTTACGCTCTGTAATTTCTTTCCACAAAGGTGCTGGTGTCAAAAAGTCGATAACGATAAACGACACTACTAAAATCACAATTCCCAGTAACGAAAAAACGACTGAGGAAATCATATTATCTATTTGAATTGCACTAAACATAAGTTATTTATTTATGATGAATACTACCATTGTGTGTTCCGACTTTATACTCTTCTCCATATTCTGATTTCAATAATTTAAACCCTACAATTGTAGACCATAAATACAATGCAAACAGAACCGAAAACACGGTAAAAGCCAACTTATTATTTTTTAAAAATCGTATCATATCAACTATTCTGATGAACCAAAAAGTGAATCAATTTCTCCACGGCGCATACGCTCAAACTGGTTATTAGCAATGAATAAAAACACTGTCATTACTAGTGTTGTAACCAAAACCAACATAAAATTCCAATTTGCCGGACTTGCTTCTGATACACTCAAACTGACACTTTCTTCATTTGTAATGTTAGAATAAGTCTTAATTTTCAAGTGATATTTACCAGGCGGCACATTTGAAATTCCGGTTGAAGCATAATCTGAACCTTCTTCCCAACCGCTGCCTGAATAATGTTCTAAAACAAGCCCAACTTCGCGTTCATCACCCGTGCTTTCATTCACAAGTGTTGCTGCTATTTCAAACCACTCATTACTCAAATACAAATTCGCTTCTAATTTCAAATAATGACTTAACGTTTGGTCGTTCAGCACAAAAGAGCGGGAAACCAATTCATTATCAGACGAAACTGGAGTTTGAAACATCATTTCGATTTTCGTTGTTGAAGAACGCATTTCATTAAAAAGACCGTAATGTAAAAGTGTCAGTAATACCACAAAACCTAAAGCAATTCGAACAAAAGACAACACATTGATTCCGCCGTAAAAAGGTTGCGCCAACCCAACACCTTCCTGTTTTTGATAATTCACTGTGTCATTCCCAAATAGTTCGGCGATTTCAGAACGGTCAAAATGACGACCTCTGAACACTGTCGTGGATTGATCTCTTGTGTCCACTTCAATTGAAAACACGTCCGGTGGCGAAATGTATTCACAACATTTGAAGTTTCCTGAAGCAATGCAATCATAAGGGAATTGACCGATAATAGCACTTGTTTGTGCCACGTACGGTGCTACTTTGCGGTACGAGACATCTTCAAAATGTACATAAGGTGGGAATTCCTCTTTGAGTTCAATTTGCAATTTATCGTCTTCAAAAAACCAAGTGTAGTTTCCATATGAGCAATTCAAAAAGGAAAATGCACCCGATTTTACATCACACATTGCATATTCTACCCATCTGTCGCTGTGATTTTTATCATTGAACTTGACAGCATTACCCACAATTTTCCATTCAACACCATCCAACACAGCTTTTTCACCCATTTTCAGTGGCTCTCGTCGAACGAACGTATTGTCTAATTCGTAGTAATCATCGTAATGTTCACGGCAGTAAATCTTACCACAATCACAAGCAAACAACTCTATTTTTTCTGGAAAAAGAAGTAAAGTGTCGGTGTCACAAAACGAACAGCGGAAATACGTTTGATTTTCTTTAACAATAAAATGCTGTTCAAATGATGACATTGTAGGTTTAGGTTGAAATCAAAAATAATGAAAATTCCATAGAAATTAGAAGGAGTGTTGAATGGAATTCAAACAATTGCAGAAAAAACAATTGAATTTCACCCTGAATTCACTCCTATTTGGTAGAGATTGTTAACTTTAACTTTCAACTAATCATTTAAACAAATACACATGTTGTCTGCCAATAATCCATCCTTAACATCGTGGGTAGAAGTTCCACAAAATTCAGATTTTCCAATACAGAATTTACCATTTGGTATCATCACATCCGCAGGTTTAACTCCGCGTGTTGCTAGCCGCATTGGAGATAAAGTGATTGACCTTAAGACATTATTTGTTCTAGGATATTTAGAAAATTTACCATTCGAATTAAGCGACTTTGATGCTCCTGTTCTCAATCCAATGATGAAACGTGGAAAAGCTGCTGTTCGACAATTGCGCAATCGTTTGTCCAAACTCATGGATAGTACTTTTCAAGATTTACAGAAAAACGAACACCATGTTCATCAAGTTTTGATTGATGTAAACACCGTTGAAATGTGCATGCCTGTTCAAATTGGTGACTATACCGATTTTTATAGTAGTAAAGAGCACGCAACGAATGTAGGAATGATGTTCCGTGATCCTGCAAATGCCCTACTTCCCAATTGGTTGTGGATTCCTGTGGGTTATCATGGACGTGCTTCATCGGTTATCTTATCTGGACAAGAAATTCATCGTCCAAAAGGACAAATCAAACCTGTTCCAACGAACAATCCCATTTTTGCGCCGTCCCGTCAAGTAGATTTTGAATTGGAAATGGCGTTCATTACTTTTGACGGAAAACCATTAGGAGATTCCATTTCAACCGCAGAAGCCGAAGACTATATTTTTGGTTTGTGTTTGTTCAATGATTGGTCTGCACGCGATATTCAATCCTGGGAATATGTGCCCCTTGGTCCCTTTTTAGCGAAAAACTTTGCTTCATCCATGTCTCCTTGGATTGTTACCTTGGATGCTTTGGAACCGTATGCAGTTGAAACGCCTCAACAAGAACCGAAAGTTCTTTCTTATTTGGAGTTTTCAGGAAATAAATCATACGACGTTCAATTATCGGTTGCCTTGAAACCCGAAAGTGCTGATGAAACAGTGATTTGTCGATCCAACTTTAAATATATGTACTGGAACATGGCGCAACAATTGGCTCATCACACGGTTAATGGTTGCAATATTCGCTGCGGAGATTTAATGGGTTCAGGAACTATTTCAGGCGCAACAGAAGACTCATTCGGGTCCATGCTTGAACTAGCTTGGAGAGGTACAAAGCCTTTATCCATGAATGACGGAAGTC
>CAZHPL010000083.1:0-11741 GCA_964534495.1 uncultured Lishizhenia sp. | reverse complement strand
TTTGGATTAGGTTTGTTGGAAGCCATTCCCGATTGGGCGATTCAAGCAAACGAAGACCTTACAGATGCTGACGGTGACGGCATTTCAGGTAAAATCAATTATGTGTGGAACATTCAAAAACAACAAAAAACCATTGGGAAATTTGGGTGGAAGGCAGGCGCACCAAGTTTATTGCAACAAATTGCTGCGGCTTACAATCAAGACATGGGTATCACGAATTTCCTTTTTCCGAAGGAATCTTCTTTTGGTCAACCGCAATTTGATTTTCTGCAAGACGACGTAGAACTCTCCGATAGTTTGTTGTACGCAACCACTTTTTACATGCAAACTTTAGGTGTTCCAGCGCGCAGAAATGTGAAGGACCCAGAAGTAATCCGCGGTAAAGAACTGTTTTATGAGGCCAAGTGTACTGCTTGTCATACACCCAAGTTTCGAACTGGTGTAAATGTCGCTTTCAAACCGCTTTCCAATCAGTTGATTTTCCCTTACACTGACTTATTATTGCACGACATGGGCGAAGGTTTAGCGGATAATCGTCCCGACAATATGGCATCCGGAAATGAATGGAAAACGCCACCGCTTTGGGGAATTGGTTTAACGGAAGTAGTGAACGGGCACAGTAATTACCTGCACGACGGTAGAGCACGCAATTTAACAGAAGCCATAATGTGGCACGGAGGCGAAGCGACACAATCCATCAATTTCTTCAAAAACCTCTCTCAAGGCGACCGCAATGCATTAGTGAAATTCCTGAAAAGCTTATAAAACAAATTGAATAAGGTTATTTTTTTGTTGGGCGTTTCCCTCAAAAAAAGTCATCATCCTTCTTCCTTTTTTCAGGGTCGGGCTTTTCGCTTCAAGTCCTCGTTCGTACCTCACTGTGGGCTTTCTCGCTAGAATCCCTAACGCGGAAATAGTTGGAAATGGAAAACAAGTTTAATTGTTTGTTTCCAAACTATTTAGATTTTGTTTAGCTTTCTTGCTATTAATGCTTTAATCGCTTCTAAATCATTTGGTTGAAAAAATTTTCCATTTATTGCGACACAATCAAAGGCACTTTTTGAATAATACATGAAAATAAATTCTTTGTGGTGAACTACATGGGAAAACAACTCCCAATTGATTCTTTGAAAGCTCATTTTAGTATCAATAATAATTTCCAACTCATTGAATTCGTAGGTGATTTCATTGACGTGATTAAACTTTTTTGCTTTTGTATGGGAATCTTTTATATACCTCTTTTTTGAATTTCTTAAAATACGAATTAGGTAAAAAAGCACAATAACACATGCTATG
Organism: uncultured Lishizhenia sp.; assembly: GCA_964534495.1. Lineage (GTDB taxonomy): Bacteria > Bacteroidota > Bacteroidia > Flavobacteriales_D > Crocinitomicaceae > UBA952. Next base: position 10,445 of record CAZHPL010000083.1, on the reverse strand, counting down.
CCTAATACTGTAAATAAATTGAGATTGAAGTAAATCGTTTGTTTACCTGTATTTATAAGATTGTATTTATTTGTCATAAACAACCCTAATACGAAAAAGCCTAAAGCGAACCCTGCAAACAACAAAATTGGCTTTTTTATTCTTTGTATGTACAATTCCCATTGAACTTCTGCTTGTTCAAGTATGCTTTTTGGAATTGATGATGTTTTGATAAAAAATATCATTTTTCTGTTTATGAATGTGATTCATTTTAGAATTGGAAAACCGATTAAATTGAATCCAAATCCCATTTACCTCAAATATTCTTCAATGATTATCTTCTTTTGTTTCATCATTACTTCAAAGGAATTCGGTTTACTCATTAAAGCACCTAAATTTTCAGGTAATACTTGCCAACGAAGACCAAATTTGTCAACACACCAACCACATTGTACTTCTTTTCCTTCTCGTGTAAAAAAATCCCAATAACGGTCAATTTCATCTTGGTCAGCACAATAAATGGCAAATGCTAAGGCATCATTGAATACGTGGTGTTCATTTGCTGTACTCATTAAGTTGTATTTCTTTCCAAAAATGTTAACCTCACACATCTCCGTATTTCCGCTCGGCGTATTACCAAGTGGAATTTGTGGACCTGCTTGAAATTCTTCACCAAAGATGGTTTTATAGTATTCTATAACCAAGCCAATGTTTCCATTTTCAGTTTGAAACCAAAGACAAGGAACTATTTTATTTGCATTCATATTTTTTCGTTTTGAATTTTAAAAGTACTAAAAACCGCAACACTGCTAACTTTGTGCAATCACTTTGAGAACTTTGTGATTTTTTTACACTGAGTTACACAGAGGCACAGAGAACCACCGAGGTAATTTTCGTTGCAACTAAAATTCAGAGCAAAAAAAAATACTTCATTCAACTTTATGTTTCTCTTTGAGAACTTTGTGGTTCAGTTAGTTTTTGAACACATTCAATTGATCTTAATCGCAATAGCTATCGGGACATACCGTCTTAATATCTGAAATTCATATCGTCCTTCAGTCCTAATGTCTTAATGTCCTTCAGTCCTAATATCTTAATGTCCTAATGTCCTTCAGTCGTAATGTCCTAATGTCCTTCAGTCCTAACGCCCAACACTACTTAAAAGTAAATTTCCGTTGAAGAATGTAGCTGATAACCACAACAATACACGATGCAATTACATTGGCAATGGAAGGAAATAAACCAAAAGTTTCGATGAAGAGTTTGAGTAAAATCCAACTTGAAATACTGGAAATCACTGCGCTAATACCATATCGAAATAACTGTGTTTTTCCTTGTAGTTTGCTGTCGGTGAAAACAATGAATTTTAGTAATGTAAAGCCGTAAACAAAGGAAAAAACGGCACAAATCATGGCGCTCATCGTGTAAGGTGAAAGCGTGAAATGCAGTGCTTCGAAAGAGATGTTAGTTTTGTGAAAAGCAAAATGAAAAAGAACGTAGAATAGTACCCAACTCAATACTAAATTGGATACGCCGACTACTGCATAATAGTAGGTTGTTCTGTCAAAAATACGGCTGACAAGGGGATAAAAAATATCTAAAAATCTACGGATAAACTCACTCATGTACTTGCAAATCTATTTCATATCCTGTATGTCGACGCAAATTGATGACATTTTTTTCGTCCAATTGCAAATATTGACCTCTAATTCCGGTCAGAATTCCTTTTACTAAAGGCTCTTTATCGAAGGTTTTTGAACTCACTTTTTCAGGATATTTCAAAACAGGATAGTTGAAGCTGTAAATGCGGTCGTTTTCAATCCAAAAGTTAGATATATCGGAGGGCAATTCTTCAGCAATGCGCCATTTTTCTTCTTCCAAATCAATGGAATCGCCTTGGATATTTTTCAACATACTTTGCCAATTGGTTTTATCCGTGAAGAAGTCTTTCAAAGCAACTTCGATTTCACCTGCCAATTGTCTGTAAGGCGTTTCTGCCAAAATAATGGCTGACGCAGCTCCTTGATCAATCCAACGTGTTGGTACTTGCGTAGTACGTGTGACGCCAACTTTTACGACATCAGTTGCTGCTAAATAAACGTAATGGGGTTGATTGTGATTTTTTTCTTCGTAAGCAATGTCTCTTCCTTTACCTAAATGTGCTTCACACAATTCAGGGTTGATGATACATGGACTTGCCTCGGGTGCCGTTGAAAAACAGGTGTAACAAAATCCTTCTCCAAAAGAGTTTTTGGTTTGTTTGGCACACTTTCTACAGAAAATTCGCCCAGTGTATTGCAAGGATATTTCTTTTCCCAACCAATCATTGAGCAAGATGGATTTGTCTGGTGTAAAATAGCGAACCTCTCCTGTAGCTTCATCCCAGGAAACAGGCATTTTTTCGAGTTGAAAAATCATTTTTCAGGAAGGATATTCATTTTTTCAGCAAAGTGGTAGCAGTAGTCACGCAAATCTTCGGAAATCAATTGCTCTCCGGTTGCTTTTTCAAAAGTGTCAGCCATCGTCAATAAAGTCTGATGAAAAAACTGTTTCATTTCTTCAACTGACATGTCTTTCGTCCACAAGTCAATTTTGTAGGTGTTTTTTTCTTTTGGATCCCAAATAGAAAGCATGAAAGCACTTGCTGGCGAATTTTCAACACCACCATCATCTGCCGTCCATTTCATCGCCAAAGGCAATCCATTTGGATTTACACCTACATTAATTTTAATCTCTGAGGTTTTTGCAATTTTCTCTTCCATTTTATTTCGCTTCGTATTGTTGTAAAATTGTATTGTAAGGCGTGTTTAGCAATTGTTCCAAACTCACCTCGTTTTTATCCATGTAATTTTTCACGATTTGATAACCCATGAATTGTCCCATTCTATCTGGGCTTTCTTCGGGTAAACCGATTGAAAAAGGTCCTTCGTTTAATAAATTCACACGCGATTCTTCGTCTGTTTTAAACAAATATTCTTTGTCAATTAGGAATTTCCACATGGATTTTTCGCTGTTAACGGCCCAATCCCAATTTTTTTGTGAATAGCGCAAGCAATTAGCTTCTGATTGATGAGGTAACAAGGCTTTTGTAATAAATAAAATTTTCCCCCAACGCATCATTTCTGAGGCATAATTTTCGTCGGTTTCTTCTAAATAATTGGTCATAAGCCAAGCTGCCATTACATCACGCTCGATAAATTCAGGCGACATACCTTCTTTGATCCACTGATGAAATTGTTGAGGAGGTAATTCCCTGATTACTTTTTCATTAGCTCCAACATAACGTTCTACTCCAATTGCTATTTCTTTTTCTGTACAAAAAACACTTGCTGAAAAAAGTGAATTGATGAAAAGTACAGTTGAAGGAATGCGCTTTTTGGGGAAATGATATTTCATACGCTTGAAATCGGCTACTAAATCACGTCGTAAAGCCGCGTAAGGAATCTTTTTCTCAATTGTTTTTTCAAGTCGCTGAATGTATTTGTCCTTTTTGAAATCGCCTATTTTTCGAATAAAAGTTGTGTCGGGATAAAAAGCAATGCCCAAGCAATAGCCAAAACTATAATCCATTAATTCGGCATGTTTGCGCTTCAAATCGCTTCTCAGACATAATAATTCCTTCTCACTGGAATGGTAAACGATTGAATCCAAGTTAATAAATTCTTCATCTAGTTGGATGGAACTGATGTCCACATCGTAGGGATTGTCGTTACAAGCTGATGAAAAAATCAACAATAACGCAAGTGAAAAAAAAGGAATAAAACGCATGTGTTCGATAATTCTTATTTTTGCCAAAATTAAGTTTAAAAATCCAATCCTATGAAAAGAGTAAATTTCAAGAGTATTAAAATAGCAGGCGCGTTTCTTTTAGCAAGTTCATTCGCAATGGGACAAGGTGCTGCTGAGAAAAGAGTACAAGCAGGTTTGACTGGTAATTTCGGTTTGAACATGGTGAATATGTCAACTTCTAAAATGGACAAAAATGGTGTGGGTACCAATTTGAGTATTGGCGTTGCTGTTCATACAACATTCAAAAATTCAAAAAATCTTGGCTTATCAACAGGTTTAGAATTTGACTTTGGTTCTTTGAAATTCAAGCCGGCACAAGCAACGTATTATGGATATAACGATACAGATGTTATGGACAAGCAAACGGCTAGTGATGCTGTGGCTACTTTTCAATTAACAGAGAGAACACAAAAACCTTTGTATGCTACAATTCCATTAATGTTTTTATTCAAAACTGATTTTATTGGCGACTTCCGTTACTATGGAAAATTTGGAGTAAGAAACAGTTTCTTGATTTCTCAAAAAATTAATGATGAAGGAACGGAATACACAAATGCTTTGTTGTTGAATGGAACACCAAAAACAAATGAAAACATGAAGGCTCCAGGCGAAATGTTCTTCTATAACGGTTCAATTGGTTTGGCTGCAGGTGCTGAATGGAATTTTGTTGGTTCAACTTGTTTAACAGCTGAAATCGGTTATTTCTACGGAATTACTCCTTTGTATTTGGATAGAAATGACAATAAAAAGACACTTTACACAATGGATGCTTTGTACAATAGAACGTATTTTTCTAACAAAGCAAACATGAATCAATTGATGTTAAAAATCGCAATTTTGTTCTAATTTGAATCCAATCGCGTCGCATATTGTTTCCTGGTTGAATGAGTACGCCCAAAAGGCGGGTGCTAAAGGATTTGTAGTGGGAATTTCAGGAGGAATCGACTCGGCTTTAACATCTTCTTTGTGCGCTTTGACCGGTAAAAAAGTGGTTTTGGTAAACATGCCAATTCGTCAAACGTCAGCGGAATATGAACGTGCACATGAACATATTCAAGATTTGGAAAAACGCTTTGAGAATTGTTCTTCGGCTGAAGTGAATCTAGGTTCGGTTTTTCAAGCTTTTGAAGAAGTTTTACCTTTTGGACCAGAGGAACACTTATTGGCTATGGCGAATTCTCGTTCCCGTTTACGTATGACAACTTTGTATGCAATTGCCCAATTTCACGGATGTTTGGTGGCAGGTACGGGAAATAAAGTGGAAGATTTTGGTATTGGTTTTTATACAAAATACGGCGATGGTGGCGTTGATTTAAGTCCAATTGCTGATTTGTACAAAACACAAGTTTTTCAGTTGGCAAAAGAATTGAACGTGATTGACGCTATTTTAATTGCAAAACCTACAGATGGACTTTGGCCGGACGGAAGAAGCGACGAAGATCAAATTGGAGCAAGTTACCCCGAGTTGGAATGGGCGATGGAGTTCAAAGGCGACGCATCAACTGTTTCGGACCGTGAAAAAGAAGTGATGCGAATTTACAATGCTTATCACAAAGCCAATCGACATAAAATGGAACCTATTCCTGTGTGTTTGATTCCGAATGAATTAAAAGAAAATTGGAAAGTATAAATGTGTAAACAAGTTTCTTTTAACCGCTACTTATTTCTTTTTTTTCTATTCTTTTCCTTGACTGTTTTTGCAGGGAAAATAGAGAAAGGTTTCGCTGAATTGGGTAAAAAAAATTATTTCTATTCGGAAACCTATTTTCGGAAGGCACTGAAAAAAAATCGTTCGATTGCTTCTTTTGGGTTGACCAAATTATTTCTTACTGCCGATTATAAAAACTTAGATAGTGCCTATCGTTATGTTCAAATTTCGGAAGTGACGTTTACGGTATTACACCCAAAACAAATTAAGAAATATGCTGCATTTGGCTTCGATTCAACCGGGATTGCAAAGCTAAAACAAGAAGTGAGCGATGGCTTGTTTGAACGCGCTAATAAGTATGCGTCAGAAGAGAATTTTATTCAGTTTATCAAAGCTAACCCTTGGTCTGTAAAGATTCCTGAGGCAATTGTTCTGAGAGACAGTCTAGCATTTCAAAAAGCGGAGAAAAGTGCTACATCAGAAGCTTTTTCGGTTTTTATGAGTAAATATCCTGATTCGTATTTAAAAGCCTATGCCAATCAACGCTTCAAGGATTTACAATACCAAGAGTATTTTCAAAAAGGAACGATAGATGCCTTGGTTGAATTTTTGAAGAATTGTCCTGAAAACCCGCATCAATTCGAAGCTCAAGATAAAATTTACGAATGGTCCACAAAAACAGGGCGCGCGGATGCCTTTTACAATTTTATAAAACGATTTCCAGAGAATCAAAATGTTGAACATGCTTGGCGATCCTTGTATAAATTGTGTGTAAAAGAATATACCTTCGAACAAATTTCTGCTTTCAAACAAAAATATCCTGATTATCCTTTTCAAGATGAACTTTCCCAAGATATAGATTTGTATCATGCCGCCTATTATCCTATTTCGCAAGATGAATTGTGGGGGTATATGAACAATGAAGGGAAAATCGCTATTCAGCCTGAATACGATCAAGTTGGTCCTTTTTCAGACGGTTTAGCCATTGTTGTTAAAAATGGAAAAAGCGGCATCATTAACAAGAAAAATCAAGTTTTAGTTCCTTTTAATTTTGACGAGATTTTAGATTTTATTGACGGAAGAGCGATCGCAACGATTGGTGATTCTTCCACTTTTATTGACCGTTCCGGAAAATTACTTTCGAGTATCAAGTACGCTGATATGTTGGCTTTGGGTGAAGATTTATTTGCCGTGAAAGAAAAAGGAAAAACCAATTATTCCATTGTTGATGCCAATTTTAACGAGAAAAAAGAAGCCATTTTCGAAGAGTTGAATGTCTTTGTGAAAGGTCTTTCGATTGTGAAATGTGCCACAGGATATGGCATTTTGAATAAAAACTGTAATTGGGTTATTTATCCTGAATATCAATCACTTCGTTATTTGAGTGATTCATTAGTGGAATATGGTTTGAATGGAAAAAAAGGCTTGCTTCACATGAATGGAAAGCGTTTGACAGAACCTGTTTTTGATGAATTATCGAAGTGGAGCAAATCTAATTTACAACTTATTGCAAAATTTGGAAGTTTTATTTTCTATCTCAATGAAATGGGAATGAAAGTGTTAACGCCAGCGTATGAGTATTTCCCAAATGCCTTTGAAAAAGCTGCGTTTTATAATGGAGTGGCGGTTTTTCGCAAGAAAGGGAAATTTGGTCTCATGGACTTTGCGGGTAAAGAATTGTTGAAGGCAAGCTACGAAAATTTGGGTAAACCTTTTACGGGTATTCCTGTACAAAAATCGGGTAAATGGGGCATAATGGATGTAAAAGGAAAACAATTGGTTCCTTTTGATTACGATAATATTGAGACTTTACCAGGCGAGGGATACCAAGTTGAAAAAGCAGGTCTTGTTGGAATTATGAACGAGCAGTTTCAAGAAGTGATTCCAGCAATTTATCAAGTAATTAAGCCTTTTGAAAAAGAGTATTATTTGGTTTCTGATGGACAGAAATATGGATTAATGACCAAAAAAGGGCAACCTGTTTTAGGAATGGAATTTGATTTAATTCAAGTTTTTGAAGCAGATTGTTTATCTTTAGTAAGTAATTCGGAAACTTCGTATTACTTTTTGCGTTCCAATAGTGTTTTGCGTCAACAGCGATGAGAAAATTTTTTAGCAAGAGGGAAAATCAGATTTTAGCAGTGCTGGTTGCTGTTGCAGTTTGCGTATTTCTTTTTGTTATCACTGAAATCGCTGCATTTACCGAAACAAGCAAAATCAAACCTTTTTCAGATGTCGTTTCAGTTGATATTGTTAAGGAAGAAGAATTGATGGTAAGCAACGAAAATCTGGAAATTGCTGCATCAACGGGTGAGGTGCACAATGTGACTCGCGACAATAATGATACGCGACGAAAGTCCTATGAAAATTGGTCGGAAAACAAAGCAATGGCAAGCGGTGATCCTGTGAAAGCGGCAAAAGACTTTGAGCGTGAGTTGTTTAATGAATCGGGAGGATATCGTGAGCGCGAGAAAATCCAGCAAGAAATGGAGGCGCGTAAAAATGCACGTGAAAAGCAAAAGGTTGAAAAAAATGGGGCAGGAGGGAATTCAAGTTCTCAAAATGGCAATAAACCCAATCAATTTACAGGAAACGTAATGGTTGATTTTTCCTGGTCAGGACGAACAGCTTATGGTAACAATAATTGGTACATTCGAAATCCAGGTTATACCTGTGGTTTTGGCTCGGCTGGAACTGTTGTGGTGAAAGTTTCAGTTGACAAAACAGGAAAAGTAATCGCAACTGAAATTGACGAATCCAAGTCTGGCAATGCGAATGTTTGTATGCGTGATCAAGCTTTGAAATACGCTGGAATGTCTCGTTTTAATTACACAGAATCTGCACCTGCTAGCCAAGAAGGATCAATTCGATATCGTTTCGTTTCACAATAATTGATTAAAAAATAACAACATGTTTGTTTAGAAAATAAATATTCGTATATTTGTTTTATGACAAATACAATCGTTGGCAAAAATCTGAAAGCGTTACGAAAGCGAAAAAAGCTCTCTCAGGAAGAAGTAGCGCAAGCATTAGGCATGAATCGTTCAACTTACAGCGGATACGAAAACGACGTGGCTTTGCCGAATATTGAGAATTTGATTGCTTTTAGTGCTTTTCATGAAATTTCTGTGGATGATTTAGTGAAAGAAAATTTGTTTTCATATACAGAGGAACAATGGCATCAATTTGAAAATAAATGGCAAAAGGACGCAAAAGGTGGAAACATGCGTGTCTTAACAGCTGTTGTTGATGAAAATAACGAAGAAGTGATTGAGTTAATACCTGAAAAAGCCAGAGCGGGTTACATTTCAGGTTATGCAGATGCTGAATTTATGCAGGAATTACATCGTTTTCAATTGCCTTTTTTGAGTAAAGACAGAAAATATCGTGCATTTACAATTGCTGGCGATTCAATGCCACCACTTAAATCAGGCGATATTGTTGTGGGTGAATTTATTCAGGATTGGACCAAGTTGAAATCTGGGAATGTATACATTGTGATTACCTCAAATGATGGAATTGTTTTCAAACGAGTTTACAATCATTTGGAAGAATCAAAATCACTTTTGTTGGTGTCAACAAATCCTTTATATGAACCTTACACGGTGAAAATCGCTGACGTTTTGGAAGTGTGGAAGTTTGCTGCATCTATTTCCTCCGATTATCCTGATGTACGATTGGATGATGCAGGAATGAATTTACATTTCAGAAACTTGCAAAACGATGTGCATCAAATCCTTCAAACTGTTAGAAACAAGGGGAATTAATGATTTGAGTTTATTATCTTTGCACACAAATTTTTTTAAAATGCAGATTACATTTCCCGATGGTGCGGTGAGAACGTACGAAAACGGCTGGACAGCTCTTCAAATTGCGCAAAGCATTTCTGAAGGTTTGGCACGTAATGTATTGGCGGCAAAAGTAAATGGTATGGTGAAAGATGCCACTTTGCCCATTCACGAAGATTCAACTTTACAATTGTTAACGTGGAATGATGAAGAAGGGAAATCAACGATGTGGCACTCGTCTGCTCACTTAATGGCGGAAGCGCTTGAGTTCTTTTACCCAGGAATAAAATTAGCGATTGGGCCTCCGATTGCTAATGGTTTTTACTACGATATCGATTTCGAAAACTATACGATTAAAGAAGAAGACTTAGCGAAGATTGAACAGAAAATGAAAGATCTAGCCAAGGAAAAAAATGCCTTTGTCCGTAAAGAAGTTTCGAAAGCTGATGCAGTTGCCTATTTCACGGAGAAAAATGACCCTTATAAATTAGAGTTGATTTCTGAGTTAGAAGACGGAAGCATCACTTTTTACACACAAGGTAATTTCACGGATTTATGTCGTGGTCCACATTTACCAGATACAGGATTCATCAAAGCTGTCAAGTTGATGTCAATTGCCGGTGCTTATTGGCGCGGAGATGAAAAGAACAAGCAGTTGACGCGTATTTACGGAATCACTTTTCCTAAACAAGCCGAGCTTACTGAATATTTAGAAAAAGTAGAAGAAGCTAAACGTCGTGACCACAGAAAACTAGGTAAAGAACTGGATTTATTTACGTTCTCTCAAAAAGTTGGTCAAGGTTTACCTTTGTGGTTACCGAAAGGAGCTGCTTTACGTGAGCGCTTGGAGAATTTCTTGAAAAAGGCGCAGCGTCGTTCAGGATACCAACAAGTGATTACTCCGCATATTGGTAATAAAGAATTATATGTGACTTCAGGTCACTACGAAAAATACGGAGCTGATTCATTTCAACCGATAAAAACACCAGATGTAACTGAAGAGTTTTTGTTGAAACCAATGAACTGCCCACATCACTGTGAGATTTTTAAGTCACGTCCACGTTCGTATAAAGATTTGCCTGCGCGTTTTGCTGAATTTGGTACAGTTTACCGTTACGAGCAATCAGGTGAATTACATGGTTTGACGCGTGTACGTGGGTTTACTCAGGATGATGCACATATTTTTTGTACCCAAGACCAAGTAAAAGAAGAGTTTAAAAAAGTAATTGATCTTGTACTTT
>CAZHPL010000082.1:2889-11793 GCA_964534495.1 uncultured Lishizhenia sp. | reverse complement strand
TTGTTGTCCTATAAAAATGATAAAATGGGCAATCCTACTGCAAACTTGTTGTTTTGGTCGGGAGCGCTCCTTACGTTTATTGGACTCGTTTTTAAATTACTTTTCTGGCCCTATGGAATTCCACTTCTTATTTCAGGTGCACTTCTAATGGGAATTTCCGTTTTTCTTTACAGACGCAAGAAAGAGAATAACGATTCAAACAACGAAATCCTCGATCAATTGTAAACAGCTTTCAAGCTCAAGTCCAAACTTTTGACAGAATGCGTCAATGCGCCAACAGAAATGAAATCAACACCTGTTTCTGCGTACTTTCTTATCGTTTCTAATGTTATTCCGCCTGAGGCTTCTGTTTCATACGATTCAGGAATCATTTTCAACGCTTTTACTATTTCTTCAGGAGTGAAATTATCCAACATAATGCGATCAACTCCACCAACTGCAAGCGCTTCTTCCAATTCCTGAAAATTGCGAACTTCAATTTCGATGCGTAGATCTTTATTGTTTTCCTTCAAATAAGCTTTAGTTTTTTCAATTGCTGGACGAATTCCACCTGCATAATCAATGTGATTGTCTTTCAACATGACCATATCATACAAAGCAAAACGATGATTTTCTCCACCACCAATTTTTACAGCCCATTTTTCTAGCAAACGTATTCCAGGTGTGGTTTTACGTGTATCCAAAAGACGCGTATTACATCCTTCAATTTCTCTCACAATAAGATTTGTTTGGGTAGCAATTCCACTCATTCGTTGCATGAAATTCAACACTAATCGCTCAGTACTTAAAATGGAACGTGAAGAACCTTGAACTTCCAAAACAATTTCGCCTATTTGTATAGGGTCGCCGTCCTTTTTGAAGTAGTTCACTTTTAAAGTTGGATCAAATAATTCGTAAATACGTTTTGCTACCTCAACTCCCGCTAAAATCCCGTTTTCTTTTACTAAAAGTTTAGCCGTTCCTTGTGCATTCTCAGGCACACAAGCCAATGTAGAGTGGTCACCTTCTCCGATGTCTTCTCGAAGTGCGTTTTTGATTATTTCGTCCAACATGAAAACAAAGATAGCGTTCGGTGCGCACAACTTGTATTTGTGGAAAAAAAAGGGTGAGCCAAAAGGACAAAGTTAAAGAACAAAGTGCTGATGTGACTGATTTACCTGGCGTGTATCAATATTTTGATAAAACGGGTAAAATCATCTATGTTGGTAAGGCGAAAAATTTAAAAAAGCGCGTTAGTTCCTACTTCAATAAGAATTTGGACAACAACAAAACACGAATCCTTGTAAGCCACATAGACCACTTAAAATTTATAGTCGTAGAATCGGAATTGGATGCACTATTATTGGAAAACAATCTAATAAAAACGTATCAACCTAAATACAACATTGCACTCAAAGACGACAAAACCTATCCTTGGATTGTTGTCAAAAACGAACCTTTTCCACGTATTTTTCAGACGCGTCAAAAATGGAATGATGGATCCACATACTTTGGCCCCTACCCGAATGTAAAAGTTATGCAATCCTTGCTGGGATTGATTCGTGAGCTTTATCCTCTTCGTACGTGTGCATTGGATTTAGCAGCCAATAAAATTGAACAAAGGAAATACAAAACCTGCCTAGAATTTCATATTGGTCGTTGTCTAGCTCCTTGTGTAGGAAAGCAAAGCCGAACTGAATACACTCAAATGGTAGATGAAATCGAATTGTTATTGAAAGGAAAAACATTTCATTTGTTGCAGCTTTTAAAGGGAAAAATGCAGGAGTTTGCTTCAAAATATGTATTTGAAAATGCTCAGAAAACAAAGGAATTAATTGAACAAATTGAAAAATACAAAGCGAAATCAACCATTGTTTCACCTAGCCTAAGTGAAGTGGATGTTTTGTCGTTTGACATGCATGAAGATCGCTTTTTCTTCAATTATTTAGTGATTCAGGAAGGATCAATTATTCATGCTTATACATCTGAAGTTACCCGAAAATTAGAGGAAACTAGCGCTGAAATCATTTCATACGTACTACCTGAAATTCGTCAACGATTTGAAAGTCAATCAAAAGAAGTTTTGTTGTCTGAAAAAATAGATTTGCAATTACCAGGAATACAATTTTCGGTTCCACAAATTGGTGAGAAAAAGAAACTGATTGAATTGTCGCAGCGAAATGTCCATTATTTCCGTTTGGATCGTTTGAAGAAAGAACAGAAATACCAAGAAGAAAAAGGACCCGATAGAATCTTACAACAAATTCAGAAAGATTTTAAGCTTCAGGAATTACCGTATCACATGGAATGTTTCGATAACTCCAATTTTCATGGAACCAACGCTGTTTCGGCTTGTGTTGTTTTCAAAAACGGGAAACCCAGTAAAAAAGACTATCGTCATTTCAATGTAAAAACGGTTGAAGGCCCTGACGATTTTGCAACGATGAAAGAAGCGGTTTATAGACGGTATAAACGACTTTTAGACGAAAACCAACCCTTGCCACAACTCATCATCATTGACGGTGGAAAAGGACAATTGGGCGCAGCAGTTGAAACTTTGGCAGAATTGGGACTTAGAGGAAAAATTGCCATCGTAGGAATTGCGAAGAAATTGGAAGAGATTTTCTTTCCTGGGGATCAATATCCAATCTATTTGGACAAGCGATCAGAAAGTTTGAAAGTCGTTCAACACATGCGAAATGAAGCGCACCGTTTCGGGATAACACACCATAGAAACAGACGCAGTAAAAATGCCATTCAATCGGAACTTTTGGAAATCCCAGGTATTGGCGAAAAAACAATGGAGTTACTTTTCCAAACTTTCAAAACCATTCAAGGTATCAAGACAGCGGATAAGGAAATGCTAGAAAAAACAATAGGGCGATCAAAAACGACCACCCTATTGCATTATTTTGAAAATCAGTAATTACTATTTCACAACGAACTGCATTGTTTGAGAAGAATTTTTTGTTCCCAAATTAATAAAATACATACCAGAAGCAAGCTCGTTTGTATCAAACAATAACATATTCAAACCTTCATTTGCTTTTACTAAATGCTGCTGAACAATTTTTCCATTCACATCCATAATGTTTACTGTCAAATCTTCTTTTTTACCCAATGTGAAATGAACATTGATTTCATCTTCTGTTGGGTTAGGGAATAAGTTCAATCCGCCAATTTCGCTGTTTTCGTTTACGCCTAAAACAATTGCATCAGAAGGAGCTCCCGAATATAAATTGATGTCATCTAAATAGAAATTATTTCCACCTGCGCTTTCGAAACGGAATTTCATACGGAATGCATCTGTAAAATAAGCAGAAGTAACATTAATCATGTGGACAGTCACCCAATCACTTTCTTGAGTTGGTTTCCAAGAAGTTGTAGAAGTAAGAGAAGATAATTGAGCACCACCAATGGTTTTTCTTTGTGCCCAGTTGCTACCACAATCTCCCGTGATAAATACTTTCAAATATTCGTAATCAGCTGTAGTTTTTTTGCGGTAAGCATATCTAAAGCTCAATGTTACAGTACCATTTGAAGGAATTACAGATAAATCTATTGGCGCAGAAATCAACTCATCAATACTTGAGCTTGCTTGACCAAAGTTTACCAATTTAGCACATTGACTTCCAGAATGAGCCGTTGTATTTTCAATGGAATAAGCATTGTTATTATTGAAGTTTTCTACAGCCCAATTTGGCAAACCAGACAAAGAAGTATAAGACTCAAAGCCTTCCCAATACGGAATCGTCGATGCAGCTGGTAAAACACGGATATAATCTGTTTTTGTTTCGTCGTCTGTTGTTGTTCCATCCGTAGCAATCAATTTTACAGTATATAATCCTGAAGTATTAAACAAGATTGTTGGGTTTTGGTCTGTTGCAGTTGAACCTGTTGCAAACGACCAACCAGTCGCAGGTGTAATTTCCCATGTCCAGCCATTAGCAGCATTATACGAATCATCCAAAAGTTGTGTTTGTTCGCCTGCGCAAATTGTTGGTTTACTTGCTGTGAAAGCAGCTTTACATAAATAAACGGAACCCGTTGCACCAACAGCAGCCAAATTAGAAGCTTGCCAAATGTTGAAGCGACCAGTACTTTGAACTTGTAAAGCAGCACGCATACGATCTACTTGTCCTTGTGTAAACATTTTTGAACAGTAGGAATAATCCATGTAATTTTCTACGTTATCTTTCATATCAACACCGAAAAATGCATCAACAGATGAGCATGTATTTGCGTTCAAATTACATGAAGTTACACCAATACAATTAGGAGTATCTGTAACACCATCGTCTGAACTACATGAAGAAGCATTTCCTGGGTTATTGTTTGGTCCCCATGTGTGAGATAGATTTAACCAATGCCCAACTTCGTGTGTTAGAGCACGGCTTGTATTCTCAGAACTTGTACCAATTGCACCCACATAATCATGTAAGATCCAAATTCCATTCGACATGTTATTCGCTGACCATGAACTTGGATTCATTGTATATCCTGCTGCTCCACCAATTTCTCCACAAATGAAAACATTCATATACTTGTTTCCAGGCCATTGCCCTTGATATACATCATTTCCTGCAACAATAGCGTCAACTTGAGCTCCTCCATCTGAACCTTGATAAGATAATGGCGAAAGTGTGCGTGTGATTCCTTTAAAGCAAGTTCCATTCGGTGCTTTTGTGGCAAGTACAAATTCTACTTCAACATCTGATGGCATGCCTTGAAAAACAGATTGAACTGTAGCTGCATCTGCATTTAACAAACGATAATCACGGTTCAATATTGCTAACGCATCCATGATTTGTTCGTCTGAAATATTTTCTACACCTCCATTGTGAAGTACATGAAATACAACTGGTATTTTATAAATGGTACTTTTTTCTACAGGTTTACTAAACGCTTTTGCAAACTCGATTTGGTCTGCTTGATAAGCTTTAACAAACTCAGGGTTTTGCATCATTTGCGCCAGTTTTTTGTGGTGCGTACAATACTCCACATTTTCCCCCTCACGCATGTTGGTTTTATCCAATTGATTTACCTGAGAAAATAAATTAACGGTCAATGACAGAAATAAGGCCATTGCCGAAGCTATCCATTTTATATTCATGTATTATAGTTTAAAAGCTGTCTAAATTACGTAATTATTTAATAATTGCTAATTATTTTAGATAAGAAGTCATTAAGTACTTTTGAATGGCGATGAATGAATACCTTTGCCTTATGAAAAGTAAGAAAGCCTCTGAAACGTTAGCTATAACAACAAAAATCGTACTACCAAACGACACGAACACACTAGGAAACTTATTTGGCGGGCAATTGCTTGCTTGGATGGATGAAATATCAAGCGTTGCTGCGCATAGACATTCTAAGCGAGTAGTTGTAACCGCTTCGGTCAATCATGTTTCTTTCCAAAAACCGATTAAACATGCGTCCATTGTTACATTAGAAGCAAAGGTTTCACGTGCTTTCAATTCTTCCATGGAAATTTTCGTGGATGTCTTTGTGGAAGATCCGGTAACAGGCTTACGTGAAAAATGTAATGAAGCAATCTACACGTTTGTGGCAGTAGATCAAAATGGTGGCCCGATTCAAGTACCAGATTTGGTTCCTGAAACAGAAGAAGAAAAAGAACGATTTGAAGGAGCTTTACGTCGTCGTCAATTGAGTTTGATTCTTGCTGGTAAAATGAAACCTGCTGATGCTACTGAATTGAAAAAATTGTTTCTTGAGGATTAAGATTCTATCCAATAGTTGATTCAATTTCAACTTGGATTGCTTTTGTATCTTGCATTTGCATACAATTGAAATGACCCTTAGGACATTTTTGAAAGCCTATTTTTGAACAAGGTCTACATGCCAATCCAAACACCTCAAAATTCTTAACTTTTACTTCCATTTCAGGTTTGTAGGCGTACATTCCAAAAGCAGGAACTGTATTTCCCCAAACGGTAATAATCGGCACTGAAAAACAAGCAGCTATGTGCATCAGTCCAGTATCGTTGGTAATTATCTTTTTTGATTTAGAAACCACATCCGCAGAGCCTGCCAAACTGAATTTTCCGCAAGCATTATGAATAATCTTTTCTGCATAGAATGAACGTATTTCCTCTGCAAAATCAACATCTTCTTTTCCACCTAAAAGTACAATTGGGACTGAAATTTTTTTCAAAATTTCCTGCCATTTGTTGATGGGGATTCGTTTCGTTGCAAATTGTGCCCCAACTGCCGCAACAAGATAACTTCCTTGCTTTAAACCAAAAATTTCCTCCACATTAATCTGTTCCTTTTCTTCAATGTGAAAGCGGTTATTAAGTAAATCGTTCTTTACGCCTAAACTATGTACAGCACTGAAATAGCGATCCACTACATGAAGTTCTGGCAAACGATTGATTTTAAAAGCTGTCAATAGCAATTTTGTAACATTCAATTTTGGAAATCGATTGGTTTTTACGCCCAATTTCATACTCAAGATACGCGTTCTTAAATTATTATGTAAATCAATAACGACGTCAAAATTTTCAGCTTTGAGCTTCGGAATAATTTCATTTATGGAATGTTCGATAATATGCTTTTTATCTACTTCCGGACAGGCATTCAACAGCGAATCGTAACTCGACTTCGTAAGGTAATGAATCTCAACAGCGGAGAGTTGCTCTTTCAAACATCGAACAATAGGAAAAGTCAAAACGATGTCGCCTATTGATGAAAAACGAACAACTAAAATTTTCAATCAGCTACTATTTAATCGGTTACGCGAAACAAGACCTTATCACGGTCAATTTGTTCCCTTACAACGTTAAAAAACGCCTCTCTATCTTCTTGTTCAACACAATCCGTTGGAAAGGAAAGTTGTAATTCCTGAATGTAATCAAAATAAATGGTTTGCTGACTGATACTCACTTGTCGCAAGCCTTTGAAATAAATCAACATTACTTCTCTGTCGGCAACTAAAATAGCTTTTGAAGTCACTCCTACTCTGAATTTATTTTTGGTACAAACCACCAAAAACAAGATAGATTCCAATGCAAAAAACAACATCACATAAGCAGGCAACCACGCATCAGCTGACAATTTATGATAACCGATGTGCAAGCTAACCATAACCGCCGCTTCAATCAGCGTATACGTTACCACTCGTTTTTTGCGGTCGCTGCTAATTACCTGATTCCACTTGAATTTTGACACTTGATTTGTCATGCGAATTCCCATCCAACGGCGAATAGATCTTCGCAAAGAAATGACAAGTAAGAGCATTCCTAAACCGAGGAAAACATAAAACTTGTAGGGCAAGCGCGCGCCCGTTGTGTGCAAGAAATCAATGGGTAGGTCAAAACCAACAAATATGGTAACCAACATGGTCGGAATCGTGACCACCAACAAGAGAAGGTTGATGAAACTATTCATTTGGAATCAGTTTCAATTTTTGTTTCAGACTATTGATTTTGTTTTTCGCATGTTCCACTTTCTTCTCCACTTCCAGACGCAATGCATCCGCACCTTTTGAACGGGCAAAGAAACCTAAGTTATTTTCCAATTGGATAATTTCCTTGTTCAATAAATCAATTTGCTTGCGAATTTCATTTCTTTCACCAAACAAAGCTTTTGAACGGTCAGGGCTTGCTGCAAGTGTTTCTAATTTTGCACGGAACAAAATCATATCTTTTTCAGCAGCTTCTAACTTTAATGCAGCGTATTTTGCATCTAGTGCTTTTTTGAAACGATCGTAAACATCGTTTTTGTTCTTCATAGGCACATGACCAATAGTATTGAAACGCTCTGAAAAAGCACGTAACTCAGTTAAAGCAGCTTGTTTATCCTCACCTACTTCAAATGCTTCGATTGCAGCAATCAGGTTGTTTTTCTCAGTCAAATTAGTTGTTAACGCCTCATCTTGTGCAGAGAAATGTGCATCACGCGCATTGAAAAACGTATCACAAGATGCTCTAAATTCAGCCCATAATTTATTTTCAAAACGATTTCCCGCTGAACCAATTTGTTTCCATTTCTTTTGAATGTTGACAATTTTATCAGCCGTCGCTTTCCAATCAGTAGCGCCTTCTAATTTTTTTACTTCATCGATTAATTCTCGTTTTTTCGCTGTATTATCTTTGAATACAGATTCAACCGATTTATTGAAGTTTTTCTTTGCTTCGAAAAAGCGATCACAGATTCCTCTAAATTCTGCCCAAACAGCTTCATTATCTTTTCTTGGACCAAAACCAATTTGTTTCCACTTGTTTTGAATTTCAAGAATCAAGGCTGTTTTTGCTTCCCAATCTTTGTTTTTAGCTAATTGATCCAAGTCCTTCACTACCTCTGAAATTTCAGTAATGAGTGCTTTTTTCTTTTCGATATTGGCCATCAACACATTGCGTTGCTCGTCGTAGAAGGAATTGATTTTTTCATATACCCCACGAACCGTTTCCCAATACATCGCTTTCAGGCTTTCCCAATCGTCATTATGAACAGGTCCGATGGTTTCCCATTCATCTTGAAGCGCACGCAATGTAGCTTCGATATCTCGAATAGGTTGTGAGCTTGTACGCAACGTTTTCAAGCGGAAAATAACATCTTCCTTCAACTGTTGATTGCGTTTGTAATCGTGTTCTTTGATTTCACGATAAATATTGATGGTGTAATAGAAAAGTTCCATCAAACGTGAAAACTCACGTTGTACTTCATCTCTTTTCTCGCGTGGAATATCACCTACTTTTTTCCACGTTTAGAGGATTTCTTTCTGAGTGCAACCTGCCAATCTACCACCATCAATGTAGTGCATGAAGACGCCATGAGGCGCTTATGGATTGGAACGGAAAAAGGTTTGGCCATGCTAAATGACCAAAGGATGCCCTCGTCTTTAGCAGGTTTCCCAAAAAATTTGACTTCAGAGAAAATTTATTGTATTCAAAGTCAAGGAAA
>CAZHPL010000082.1:0-2879 GCA_964534495.1 uncultured Lishizhenia sp. | reverse complement strand
CTTTTTTCCACGTTTCGAGGATTTCTTTCTGAGCAACAAAAGCTGCTGAAATATTTTCTTCACTTTCGATT
The DNA here is from genome assembly GCA_964534495.1 of uncultured Lishizhenia sp. Classification (GTDB taxonomy): domain Bacteria; phylum Bacteroidota; class Bacteroidia; order Flavobacteriales_D; family Crocinitomicaceae; genus UBA952. The sequence goes on along the minus strand of CAZHPL010000082.1, from coordinate 2,808 downwards.
ACTTCTTTCAATTTAGTAATCAAGGATTTTTTCAATTTCAGGTTTTCGTTCTCCAGTGTGTTTTTCAAATCCAACTGTTGTTTACGCTTTTCCTGTACTTGTCTATAAATGGCATTGAATTCTTCTCTCAGCGGCTTAAAATCTGCTTCTTCGTAATCCTCTCCCTTTTCAACTGCTTCCAGTTTTCTTACCTGATCCTTGTGTTCTTGGTCTAAAATATAATCTTCGAAAGCTGTTTTCAACGCAGAAATATCTCTTCCTGAGCCGATCAAGTCTTCTTGTGCCAATAAAGCACGAATCTGGTCTAAAAATTCAATGTTTTCCATTTTTACAAAAGGTTCATTTCAAAATTTGTCAATTGAACAAACTGATTAATACGTAGATTCAAATCGCTTGTATGAATTTCGGTTAAGCGCTCTGTACCGAATTTTTCAACACAAAAGGATGCAAGAGCAGAACCAGCTATAATGGCTCTTTTCATGTTCTCGAAACTTGTATCATCAGTTGAAGCAATATATCCCATAAATCCACCTGCGAATGTATCGCCTGCACCTGTTGGATCAAATACTTCTTCTAAAGGCAACGCTGGAGCGAAGAAAATATTTTCTCCATGAAATAATAAAGCTCCATGTTCTCCTTTTTTGATTATCAAAATGCGAGGCCCCATTTCGCGAATTACTTTAGCCGCACGTACCAAAGAATACTCTCCTGATAATTGACGCGCTTCTTCGTCATTGATGATTAATACATCAACTAGACTCATTGTTTGTTTCAATTCATCCATCGCAATGTCCATCCAAAAATTCATGGTGTCCATCGCTATTAATTTCGGGCGAACAGGAAGGCGTTCAATAACTGTTCGTTGTACTTGCGGGCTCAAATTACCCAACATCAAATACTCTACATTTGTATAAGACTCAGGAATAATCGGATCAAAACTTTCAAGCACATTTAATTCTGTAATCAAGGTATCACGAGAGTTCATATCATTGTGATATTTTCCTGACCAGAAAAATGTTTTTTCTCCTTGTTTGATTTGAATCCCTTTAGTGTCAATCCCTTTAGATTGCATATATGACAATGTATCAGTCGGAAAATCATCTCCAACAACTGAAACAATTCCTTGGTCTTTTACAAAAAACGAAGAGGACAAAGAAATAAAAGTTCCTGCTCCACCAACGATTTTGTCTGTTTTACCGAATGGAGTCTCAATGGCATCGAAAGCAACGCTTCCAACTGAAAGTAATCTCATAGTTAAAATTTGGAGTGCAAAGATAGTCAAATTCAGTCGTTCAGCCTACTTCTGATGAATTGTCTTCCCAGTCTTTTACAGACATTAACCTTGTAAGCAACATGTCCATTATGCGTCTGTCCATTTTATCTTTGTTTAGAAGGTAAAACATGGTCTGAGTCGCATCGAATTTCGACACCACCAAGCCCAACATCTGACTTCTGAAACCCAGATTAACCGAAAACCATTTTTTCAATTTCTCACGCTTATCCTGCTCCGCAATCAATTGACACAAAAGGGACTTCAAGGGACGATAGGCTTTCACAAATTGAACGAATTGATCGTGCTTTTCTTTCATTACAGGACGAAGGAATTCTTGTTGAAATTGCCCTTCGTCCCATGAAGAAATTTGACGTATCTCTCCCTGTTCCCTGCTGTTTTGCAAATTAGTTAACTTACGCACAGAGGAAAAACAGAAAATCTCCTAGAAAGTTCAGATTTATTTATCCTTCTCCTTCATCAGCTGCTTGCGAAGTGCTTCAATTGCTTCATCGGCTGCCTCTTCAAATGATTTGCACTGGCGTTTGGCAAATAATTCCTTGCCCGGCACATTTAATTTGATTTCAGTTATTTTATTTTCTTTTTCACGATCTTTATCAAGCCTTAAAAAGACTTCGGCATTCACAATTCTCTGGTTAAAATGCTCTAGTTTCTCCAACTTCTCCTGAATGAAACTCAATAATTTCTGATCTGCCTTGAAATGGATTGAATGCATTTGTGTTTCCATACCTCTACTTGTTGTGCCCACCTCGCGGATGAGCCTGTGAATAAATTGAAGTTAGCTGTGCAAATGAATTATGTGTATATACTTGAGTCGCAGATAAATTTGCATGTCCTAATAAATCCTTTAATGTTTCCAAACCTGAACCTCTGTTCAACATGTGGGTTGCAAAAGTATGTCGTAGTACGTGCGGACTCTTTTTATCTAAATTCGTTGCTAGACCAAGATAATGATTTATTTTTCGATACACAAGCGTTGGGTACAATTTATTACCATTTGCTAGCACAAAAAGATAATTCGATTTAGCTACATGGTTGTTTTTTAGATGAATATACGATTCAATACTGGATGCTAAATCTTTTGAAATAGGAATAATTCGTTCCTTATTTCGTTTTCCCAACACTTTTATTTGTCCGTTTGAGTAGTCTGATTCTTTCAATTCAGACAATCGAATTCCCGTTTGATAAAACAATTCAAACATTAATCTGTCGCGCACACCCTCAAAACCTGATGCAAAGAAATCTCCAATTTTATCAATGGCTAAATCGTTCTCACGTGCAAAAACAGGAAGACGTTTTTCGTTTTTGGGCCCTTGAATTTTAGCTAAAGGTGAATGATCTAACACCCCTTCTTTACGTAACCATTTGTAATACGTTCGAAGCCATGCTAACTTTCGATTTACGCTTTTGTTGGGTTTTCCAGCATCTATAAGTGCTACAATCCAGGGACGAACTGTTGAATTATTTACTGCCAATAATTCCTTTTCATTTTCGATTTCCAAAAAGGATGCGAACTG
>CAZHPL010000081.1:584-11915 GCA_964534495.1 uncultured Lishizhenia sp. | reverse complement strand
AAATAAACAAGCATTGCCAATTCCAACGGCAACGGCGCCAAAGTTGGGAACTTTCTTAAAAGAACGTTCAGCCATTGCAGATACATTCCTTAATGTAGTTTGGTCGTGGAAATGTGAAGCCATCCAAATAAAACCTTTTATTGCATCAGCGTTTGCTCCACTTACGTACATTATGGAGTAGGTAGTAGGAAACACTTCTTTTAAATCGATGAGGAACAGCAACCAATCATTGAAGATTTTTTTAAACTTTTCGGTACCAAGTTCTTTCAATAATTCATGCGTTTCCTTCAAGTATTTAGCAGACGGTTTTCCAGTAGTTGCTTTTTGTGCTTTTGCGATTAATTTGTACCAAACTTTCTTTTCTTGTAAAGGCAAAGCTTCAATCATTTCATTGGCATAATGTTGAAAGGGATCAACACCGATGAATAAAATGGGTTTTTCTGCCTCTGAATGATCATGGATTAAGATATCTATTTTTTCTAAAATCTTCACGCGATTCTTTTCTTCGTATTCGCTTGTAAAACTTGAAAATGAGTTTCTTAGGCTGTTTAATACTGCTTTCATTTCAGGATCCACATCTTTTCCTTTATATTTCTTTGCAAGTTGATTAATTAGCAGCCCAAATGGCCATTGCAAAATATCATAATTCACCCAACGCTTGTTATTGAAAAAACTTAGAATGATTTGTTGAACCTCTGATGCATCCCAATCATTGATCGTCTTTAGTAGCTGTTGTATAAAAGCGAAACAAATGTGCGAATAGTCTTTTTTTGACGTCATTTGTAATGTTTCTTCGCGTTCGTCATTTATTTTCTGTATACAAAACAAAACAAAATCAATTTTTTCTTTGTCACTCCAAAGTGCAACTTCTTCCGTGTAAACGATATTGGTGCTAATTTTGACATCATAGTACCATCTACTTGTTTTTGCATTCTCAACCAGTGCACGTTTCAATACTTGATTGAAGTTTGCATAATTAGGCTTCATCGCTTGTGAAATAGTATTCTTGATTTTATTAAAAAGTCCCATAATTATCCGCCAACTAAAGGTGTGAGTTTTACAAAACTGATTATCGTAGAAGGTTGTAATTCCACTAATTGCTCGAGTGATTCGGCTTGAAAATTATCGATTAGCACAAAAAAACCGTTTTTTTGAAAGGCGTCCAATGCCGTATAAACTTGCTGTTCACTATCAATGTAGCGTTTCGTTTTCTTGAGTTTAAATCCATTTAGTGTTTTCTCGGCATCAGTTGGTTCTATGAGACCGTTGTAATACTCTGGCATCTTTTTATTGTATAATTCAACTTCTGAAATCACTCGTTTTTCAATGATTTCTTTTACAGAAACAGTTTCCGTTTGAAATTCAAGTAGGGCTTGATGTAGCACTTGTCCTGCAAATGTTTCATCTTTGATGGTGATGGTCATAAACACACTATTTTGTGAACGGTTAAATATAGCAACTGTATTTGATTTTCAAGGATATTGAAATCAGAAATCAAAGGGGTGAATTGACTGTTTTCAATCATTGTTGAATCTGATGAGTGGTTACGAAGAGTATCCCAAAGAAGTAAGGGATTGGGAGTTACTCTCCTTCAAACAAAACATCTATTGTGAAGCTGTTTTCAACTATTTCGTGGTAATTCGCATTTTCGGTTATGCCAAAAGTGGTGATGAAGGTATAGACCACAAGATCTTTCGCATTTGAGTTGCGTTTAAACAATGCTAATTTGGTGCGAAGTTTGTCTAATTCGGCTTTCTCAATGGTGTATTCCGTGCTATAGAATTTCATTTCACACAAATTTATCCAATGGTCGTCGCGTTTAATGACTAAATCTACTTGCGCACCTTTCGTCGACCAGCTTGAATGCACGGAATGAATGCCTTCGATTTTCAAGGCTTTTTTGAGTTGGGAAATATGCTTTAGACAAATGGTTTCAAAATTAAATCCTGCCCAAGATATATACGATTGCGATGGAAAAAGTGTTTTCCAGAAAGTCGCTCCTTGGTTTTTATTGGGTTCTATGTATTTCAAATAAAATCGAGAATACTCATCTGAAAGTCGGTATAATGTGTGTTTTGCTTTTTTGTCTAAAGCCGCATATTTTGAAACAAAACCGGAAGCAATCAATTCCTCTAAAGCACGCGAAAAAGACCCACCACCGTGCTGTTTGGATTGCTCGATTAGCTCCTCTCTCGTTAATCCTTTATTGGTTTTTCCAAGTGCCCTGACGATTTCAGTGTGTGAGGAAGAATGCGTAAACAAGGATTCAAAAATCTCATCAAATTCGTTTACTAAATCTCCCGTTTCATCAAAGCACAAGCGCTGAATTGCCTGAACAACACTTTCTCCTTTTTCAAGTTTGTTAAGGTAGTGCGGAATGCCACCTATTGCAATATACAAATGAAGAATTTGGTAATGTCCCCATTGGATGTTTTTGCTTTCGAGAAAAGCTTTTGTTTCGTGTAAGGTAAAGGGTTTGATGTGTAATTTGTATGTCAGGCGTGCGTGGAGACTTCCTTTGTTTGAAATCACATTTTGAACCATGTACGAGGCAGCAGATCCACACACTACAACAATTAAATCGTTTCGTTTTTCGCAGTACGTATTCCAAAAATGACCAAAATACATTCTGAAATCAGATTTGTGTGTATCGAGCCAGGGCATTTCGTCAATGAAAATCACTTTCTTTTCTTTTCCGCGCAGTCCATTGATGTATTTTTTTAATAACTCAAATGCTTCTTTCCACGTGCTCGGGCTATCTTTATCCGTAAATCTGAGGGATGCTTTTTTGAGTTCGTCAAAGAATACCTCAAGTTGTTTCTCTTTTGTGCCTTCATATAAACCAGAAACTTCAAATTTGATATGGTCTTTATAAATGTTTCGAATCAGGAAAGTCTTTCCCACTCTACGTCTTCCGTAAACAGCAATCATTTCTGAAGCGGGCGACTCCAATGATTTTAACAAGCGATTTATTTCATAATTCCTCCCTATCATATAATTATTTGTTCCCCAAATGTAATATTATTTTATAGATATGGGTAGCTAATTTATGAGGTTATTTTTAAAAATATAAATAATTAATTCCCCAAAAGTGTATAAAAAATATGGATTTGGGGAGTTAATAAATTCGTTTAAAATTGATAAAACATAATTTAATATTAGTTTTTTTTGTGTGAAACGAATGATTTGAGTTTGTTGTTTTTATATCGATTTATATGAGGTTCATTCTTTTCGTTGAAAGAAAATGAGTTTGTGTTTATGATGTATTATTTACGATGGTTCATCCTTTTAAAGGACTAACTGCTAAACATTCCTAACAAAGTAGATTGTTTGTGAAACTTCTTTAACTTTGAGCCACTATGGATTTTCAACTAGTTTCAGAGTTTCAACCTACAGGCGACCAACCCGAAGCGATTCGACAACTTACAGCAGGAATTTTGGCAGGAATTGAAAATCAAACACTTTTGGGAGTAACAGGAAGTGGGAAAACGTTTACGGTGGCAAATGTTATCTCGCAATTGAATCGTCCGACATTGATTTTATCACACAATAAAACCTTGGCGGCACAGCTTTACGGCGAATTCAAACAATTTTTTCCAAATAATGCGGTCGAATATTTCGTTTCGTACTATGACTATTATCAACCGGAAGCCTATTTGCCCGTAACAGGAACGTATATTGAGAAAGACTTACAAATCAATGATGAAATTGAAAAATTGCGTCTTTCCGCTACATCCTCTTTGCTTTCAGGAAGAAGGGATATTGTCGTTGTGGCATCTGTTTCGTGTATTTACGGTATTGGAAACCCAACGGAGTTCAAAAACAGCATCATCAATCTGAAAATTGGACAAACAGTGGCTCGCAATAAGTTCTTGTACCGTTTGGTTGAAAACTTATATTCACGAGCTGGAGACAGTTTTAATCGTGGTAATTTCCGAGTACTTGGCGACACCGTTGACATCTTTTTGGCTTATGCGGAATATGCATTGCGCATTGCTTTTTGGGGTGATGAAATCGAAGCTATTTATTCCATTGATCCTGAAACAGGTAAGAAAATAGAAACGTACACAGAAATCGATATTTTCCCCGCCAACTTGTTTGTTTCAAGCCCTGAAAATACGCGCCAAGCAATCGAACAAATTCAAGATGATTTAGTTGTTCAAGTGGAGAATTTTCGGAAAGAAGGCAGACTTGAAGAAGCAAAACGCTTGGACGAACGTGTGAATTACGATTTGGAAATGATTCGCGAATTGGGATATTGTTCGGGTATTGAAAATTACTCGCGTTATTTCGATCGCCGCCAACCCGGTGAACGTCCCTTCTGTTTATTGGATTATTTTCCTGAAGATTACTTAATGGTGGTGGATGAAAGTCACGTTACGCTGCCTCAGGTTCGTGGAATGTATGGTGGTGACCGCTCCCGCAAAATCAATTTGGTGGATTATGGTTTTCGTCTACAAGCTGCCATTGACAACAGACCTTTGCGCTTCGAGGAATTTGAAGGCATGATGAATCAAGTTATCTATGTTTCAGCTACGCCAGCAGACTACGAAATGGAAAAATCAGAAGGGGTGATAGTGGAGCAATTGATTCGTCCGACAGGTTTGTTGGATCCTATTATTGAAGTACGTGAAACGAAAAACCAAATTGATAATCTGATTGAGGAAATTCACCAACGAATTAGCAAGCAAGAACGAACTTTGGTTACAACGTTGACGAAACGAATGGCGGAAGAATTGCAGAAATACCTGGATAAATTAGGGATTTTGTGTCGCTACATTCACAGTGAAATTGACACGATTGAACGGGTCGAGATACTCCGTCAATTGCGTTTGGGTGAATTCGATGTGTTGATTGGTGCCAATTTACTGCGTGAAGGATTGGATTTGCCTGAAGTTTCATTGGTAGCTATTCTAGACGCAGATAAAGAAGGCTTTTTGAGAAACGTTCGTTCGTTGGTACAAACCGTTGGTCGTGCTGCGCGAAATGTCAATGGAATGGTCATCATGTATGCCGACCGAATGACCGATTCGATGCAAAAAACCATTGACGAAACCGCTCGTCGACGTAAGCAACAAATGGATTACAATTTGGAACATGGGTTGGTGCCAACACCATTGAATAAATCTAAAGAGAAAATTCTGGAAAGCACAAAGGTTGCGGATGGCGACCAAGCTGCGCGATCGTTGCGGTACGAACAAGAACAAACAAGTTCAATGGCAGCTGAACCGCAAGCAGCGTATGGAAATCCTGAGGAATTAGAAAAACAAATAAAAACAATGCGCAAAGCCATGGAAAAGGCCGCTAAGGAGTTGGATTTCATTGAAGCAGCTCGTTTACGTGATCAGGTTTTTGCACTTGAAAAACAATTGAAAAAATGACAACAACACTAAAATTGTTCAGAACAACAGCACTAATTGAAGGCGTTTCATGGTTTTTGCTTATAACAGCAATGGTATTAAAATATGGTTTTTCAATTAAAGAGCCGGTAAAATACACAGGCTGGTTTCATGGATTCTTTTTTATAATTTACTGTATATTATTACTGCAATTATTTACAAGCAAAAAGTTTAATTTCAAGGATTCCCTACTATTATTTATTTCAGCATTTATTCCTTTCGGTACTTTTTGGGCGGAAAGAAAGTATTTGAGGAATTAAATTTTTTCCGTTTCATGCGGCTTTTATTGCTACTTACAAGTTTTGTTTTTGCGTGTATATCACTTGCACAACATCCGTATTACGTAGCTCTAAATGATGAAAATGGACTTCCATCCAATGAAGTGTATCAAGTGCTTCAAGACAAAAATAATTTTTTATGGATTGCTTGCGAAGAAGGATTGTTTCGCTACGATGGATTTCGGTTTAAAAAATACAAGTCTTCCAATCCTAATGGCATTGCGGTAAGTGATTTACGATTAGACAATCAAAATCGGATTTGGTGTAGAAATTTTTCTGGGCAGATTTATTGCGTTGATAATGAGCGTTTAAAAACAGTTGTTGATGCGGAAAATGGTCTTTCATCCAATAATAATTTTGATATTGATGCTGAGGGTAACTTATGGTGTGTTCTAAAGAAATCACTTTGTTGCATTACGAATAATGGTGAAAAAAACTTGATGATTCCTCTTGTAAATCACACTAAATCACCACATATTGTCAGTATTTGTTGTACAGAAAATGGTGTTTATTTTTCGGATTTAACAGGTGAACTATATTGTTATTCTTTTCAGAAAAAAGCCATTCAAAATTTGCGACTTCCTGCAAAGAAAGCTTCGAATTACACCATTCAATTGTTCAAGTCAGAGGGTAAACTGTACGCAAGTTTCATCGATACAAAAAATACAAAAACAACGGTTTATTCCTTAATAAATAATGTGTTTCACTCCATTTTTAGTTTCAATCAAGAACCTAAAGATCGTATCAATCAAATGGTTACAATTCAAGGCGACTGGTATTTTAGCACAGCTAATGGACTTGCTTTCCCAAAAAGAAACATCCGCTCAACAAAGGACTTACATTTTGCATTTGAAGGTAAAAAAGTTAGTTCAATTTACCAAGATAGGGAAGGAGCTCATTGGATTTCAACCTTACAAGATGGTGTTTATTACGTGCCCAACCCTGCTATTCAAGTAAAAGATGATTTCTACTTGGATAAACAGTTGACAGCCATTGCATTTACGCAAAATGGTGAACTCGCTTTGGGAACGTTTACAGGTGCCATTCATTTGTTGAATTTAAAAAATGGTACAACACACTTTTTTTCTGCTTGTGAAGGTGGAAGAAGTGTAAAAAAAATAATAAATACCTCCTTCGGACTTTTTGCTGCAAGAGGTTCTTTTTCACACATTACGCCACAAAAGACAATCGAATTTCCACTCTACAATTGTCGTGACTTTTCAATTAATCATTCAGATATTTATTACATCACTCCTCAAATTGCCGGTAAAAGTAACTTTAGTCAACTCACAAATAAGCAGAATCCTTATGGTATAAATAATGAAGAAGGGGGAAGGTGTGTAGTTTTTAACCCCGCCGATCAATGCCTTTATTATGGGTATAATAACGCACTCATTGTAAAAATGAACAATCGGCAAAAACGTGTCACTTTTCATCATAAAAATATAATTGCTTATCAGTTGAAACAAGCAAACAATGTTGTTTACGCAGCAACGATTAATCAAGGTTTGTTGGTGCTTCGCGCTGGAAAAGTTATCGCTTCATTTAACAAAAACAATGGCTTTGAAAATGAGATTAAATTAGTTTGTGCTTCATCAAACAATATTTGGTTTTGTTCTTCAAATTACTTGTATAAATGTAATTTGAAAAGTAAAAAAAGGTATCGATTTGCCAAATGGTATGGAATTAATGCAAAAAGTATTAATGATTTAATGGTTTATAATGATACCATATACTTAGCATGCGATAAAGGTTTAATTTATTTCCCTGAAAAACTAACGGGTATTAATACCAATCAAACTTTTTTCGAGATTCAGAAAATAACAATAGGACCAAGAAAAATGGCATTTAAAACATCTATTCAACTTCCATTTAACCACGACGAATTGACCTTTCATATAGCATGTGTATCTCTCAAAGGTCATGGGTATTCTAAAATTCGGTATCGTTTACTCGGGCTTTCAAATACATGGAAAGTAGTTCCCGCATCAACACGGAAAATTGCTTTTGAAAAACTCCCAAGCGGTACTTTTAAACTAGAAATACAATCTATCAATGAAAGTTTAATAGTAGGAAAAAGAATAACTTTCAATGTATTAGTCGATACGCCTTATTGGGAAAAATGGTGGTTTTACGTGCTAATTTCCGTTTCATCCATGACTGCAATCGGACTTGTTTTTCTTTGGCAGTTGAGAGTTGTACAGCAGCGAAGTGAACTAAATTCGAAAGTTTTGAAAGCTCAATTAACCGCTTTGAAAGCACAAATGAATCCGCATTTTATGTACAATGCACTTAATTCCATTCAAGCATTGATATTGCAGCAAGACGCTAAAAATGCCAGTATTTACTTGTCTAAATTCAGTAAATTAATGCGTATGATTTTAGAAGATTCTGGTAAAAGTGAAATAAGTTTAAGAGAAGAAATGGATATGCTAACTTTGTATTTGGAGTTAGAGAAATTGCGCTTTGGAAATGATTTTTCGTATAGAATTCACTTGGAAAATAACCTTGATGAATACAGTGTTTTTCTGCCACCTGTACTATTACAACCTTTTGTTGAAAATGCACTGAAACATGGACTTTTACATAGGAAAGGCTCAAAAGAATTAATCATACATTTTGAGTTGAAAACCTCAGAATTAGTGGCCAGTATCACGGATAATGGGATTGGGCGTGTCCATGCAAATGAAATTAAATCAAGAAGAACAAACGAATCAACTTCCTTTGCATCGAATGCAATTGAACAACAAGTTGAACTCTTAAACACCTTTCATGGACATGCTATCACCCTTCAAATTGAAGATTTATATGAAGGAAATGAGGCAAGTGGTACTAAAGTAATTATAACAATCCCACAAAGTTCTTTCGGAAAGTAAAAACGCCAATTCGGAAAGTGAAATCAACGTACCAAATCAGTTTTTATTAGTTTTAAGTATGAGTTTGAAAGCACTAATTATTGACGACGAAGCTGGTGCGCGCATTACTTTGCAGAAGCTAATTGAAATGCATTGCCCTACATTAACTGTAGTTGGAAATGCAGAGAATGTTCCAGAAGGAGTCAAAGCCATTCATCGATTAAAACCAGATGTTGTGTTTTTAGACATCGAAATGCCAGAATATAATGGTTTCGAACTATTAGATTTTTTCAGTGAAATATCATTTGAAATTGTATTCGTAACAGCATACAGTCAATATGCGCTCCGTGCATTTGAAGTTGCTGCCGTCGATTATTTATTGAAACCCGTTGAAGTAGAGCACTTGATGAACACATCCGCCAAGCTTGAAAAAAGTCACGAACACAAAGAATTGAATCAGCAGTTAGAAGTATTGAAGTCTGTTTATCAAGGAAATGAAGTAAGAAAAATTGCTTTGCCTATGAGTGATGGACTCATTTTTGTTGATATTATGGACATCATTTACTTTGAAGCGGATCGTTCTTACACCATAATTCACATGAAAAATGGAGTTCGACATACAGTAAGCAAATCATTGAGAACATTTGAAGATGTGTTGATTGACAAACCGATTTTTTTTCGTCCACATCGTTCGTTTTTGTTTAATGTGCATTTTATCCAACATTATGCAAAAGGGGATGGCTTAATCAAATTGGAAAATGGTCACATCATAGGTATTTCTCGTGAAAAAAAACAAGATTTCGAACAATTACTAAAAGAATTACGCATAACAATTTAAGAAAAAAATAAAAATCTACTGTTTTAGTAGAATACCAAGCTAACCCTTTAGCAATCTATATTACCACTCAACAAAATGTTATGTTTGCTAGGAAATAAAAATAGATATTTGCATAGTTTTTGAGTAAACTAAATAGCAAAACGATTCAAAATTTGATAAGGTTAATAGTCGAACATCTTTGAGTTTTAGTTTAGCATGTCGTTTTGCGGAAAGGTCGGTGAAAGCCGGCCTTTTTTTAGTCTAAATTTTAATGACTTTTTTCAGTTTATTCTTGGTGTTTTCAAGTTCTAATTCAAAAAAGTAAAGTCCGATTCCCAAATCTTCAGTTGAAATGAATACACTTCCAGTTGAACTATTCAAATTTCCCTCTCGAACTATTTGTCCTATAGCATTGTAAAGCCGCCATATATTCGTGTTTTCTAAAGGTAAATTATGATTGATTTGAAGAGAATTTGTAAAAGGATTTGGATAGGGATTAAGGACAATATCCGCTTGCTTTACATCAATCACTAGCGAATCATTGGCAACGCACCCAAACGCATCCGTTACCTCTAATTGCACTTGAAAAGCATCCACATAAGCATACACATGTGTAGTTTGTTGAAGGGTGTCAAAAAGCGTCCCGTCACCGAAATTCCAGATGTAATCGAAAGTACTCTCCTGAGCTTCAAATAGCCAATTTATGCCATTATCAGGATTGGAAGCTGTAAATTGTGCCGATGGATTTGAAATAGAAACCTGCATGCTTTTCGTAGCAAAACAACCGTATCGATCTGTTACTTTTAAAGTATATAGACCATTCGTTTCCAATTGAATGAGCGAAGAATCAGGGCCAGGCTGCCAATTGTATGAAAATTGATTTCCATTAAAACTAGCATCGTATTCAGATCCAATGCAAAAAGTGGTGTCGCTGGGTAAGTAAAAAGAGGGGAGAGGTGTTTCAATTGTCCCTAGTTCACTGTCCATCCAATGCAAGCGACGCACTAAAAATGACTTCAAAGAATCCACTTGTTGTGCGTAAGTTTGGTTGCCCAAGTCAGCCCAAACTGTGAAATTTCGCTCTTGTGCTTGGTTTAAATGTTGGGATACACTATCAATAAACGTGAGAAATTCTTCATCTTTTAATTCATTTTCGCGCAACATTTTCCAACGACAGGCTAATTCGTGTTTATAAGTTGAATCCGAGTACATTTTTGACCACCAAAAAGGATAAGGCCAATACGGATGTGTGATTTCCCAAACCCAACCAGACGTGGAAGCTGGATTGTCATACGCCAATGCTCTGTCGTAATCCCAAGGTGGACCGATTTTTAATTTACCACCATCCGTTTCTTTTTCTTTGTACATGTACGTGCTTCTGCCGTAACTATCATAATTCACAGAAAACTCATTAACTAGCAAAAAATCAATGAAACTACTCACATCGGCAAATTGACGGTAGCCTGTCATCGAATCCATGTAATGTGTTGACGCCAAAGCATTTTCAAAAGAATCTACGAATGAGTGAATGTAATTTCCCTGAATAGGTAAAATTTCAGAGGATTTCGGATAAACAAATTTGAATTCAACGGGATATCCGCATGTTGCGTTATTGATAGGAGGGAAAGTCGAATTCCAGGCTCCTTGATCTCCATTGATGTTCATTTCAATAATGTAACCTCCTGTCAAATCAACTCCGGAAGTGTCTGCTAAAGTGAGTTTTGCAATGTCCAATCTGTTTTTTCCTCTTTTTACTTTTTCAGTCAAGGAATAATAGCCAATATAATTTCCATCCAAAATGATTTCACAAGGTCGAATATTAGGTGCATACAATCCCATTCGGCGAGCAAATTCATAGGTTAACGTATTTTTTATCAGGCTGTGATCCAAGTATTCAGCTTTGAAAATCCAATCATTTTCAGCAGGTAAACCTAAAAGTGAAGTATCTATTTTGGTTCCAGAATTGTCAATTAAATCAAAGT
>CAZHPL010000081.1:0-574 GCA_964534495.1 uncultured Lishizhenia sp. | reverse complement strand
AAAGTCGTAATTTTTCTTAGGATACGAAGGCCCCGAAAAGCCTTGCCATTCCGTAAGAATTTTCCCTTCGTAAGCATAATTAGTTTCGTTGGCAAAATTTGTATTTCCAATTCCGTTGTCAATGATTTGCATCAAAACTTCAACTTTGGTTCCATCATTGATCGGTGCACCTAAGGTGGTCAGTTTTACAATAGGTAAGTTGCTAGAAATGAATGTAAAAGGTTGGGCAGGTGAGGTGCTAAAGTTAATTTGCCAATCTTGCAAAAAACCAATGTCAATCGCACCCATATCTCTACAAAGTAGTTGCCACGTTCCATTTGGGTTTTGACCATTGTTCACATTTCCCATTACAGAACTCCCTTTATATGTTCCCGTAAAAGGTGCTGCAGCGCCGGCAATTGGTGTTCCTGTTCCTCCGATACATGTATTAGTGAAATTATCACCATCTCCACCAACGCTGGAAAATAAAATTACGGTTGTACCATCTGGTGCTCGAAGCAAGACTTCCATGTCGGCATCGTAGGTATGGGTCATATTTAAACAAACCGTTTCAACGCCAAACGAACCATCAATG
>CAZHPL010000080.1:2761-11916 GCA_964534495.1 uncultured Lishizhenia sp. | reverse complement strand
ATTAAACTTTGGATCTGGAAGTATCGTTATTTTTTTGGCTTTTCTTCTTCTCATTTCTTAAGCTTTTAAGGGGTTATTTTTGCTTAGGACGTTTAGTTCCGTATTTAGATCGTCTTTGCGTTCTAACTTGAACACCAGCAGTATCTTCCGCACCGCGAACGATGTGGTAACGTACCCCTGGAAGATCCTTAACCCTTCCACCTCTAACCAAAACAAGTGAGTGTTCTTGTAAATTGTGACCTTCACCGCCAATATAAGCATTGACTTCTTTCCCGTTCGTCAAACGTACACGGGCAACTTTACGCATAGCCGAATTCGGCTTCTTAGGAGTTGTGGTGTAAACACGCACACAAACCCCTTTTCTCTGAGGACATGAATCAAGTGCAGCAGACTTACTTTTCTTCACCACCGCAGTTCTTCCTTTGCGAACTAACTGTTGAATAGTTGGCATAAAATACTCTTAATTATTAATAAATAAAATATACCTCAAACGCACTTTGAGGGGTGCAAAGATACGAGTTTTATTTTATTATGCAATACCAACTCGTAAAATTCTGATTTTTTTATTGTTGCGAAAAGTTCAAGGTTTCTTTAAAACAAAAAACCCGACATGAGCCGGGTTAAATATTTAGTGAAAAACAAATCAATTTCTATATAATGTTGTCTTTACTGCCTTGATTATTCGATCAACATTTGGCAATGCTTCATCGATTAATGTTGGAGAAAATGCAAAAGGTGTATCAGTTTGTGTAACACGCATCACTGGAGCATCTAAATAATCAAAAGCGTAACGTTGTAAATGATAGGAGATTTCAGAAGCAATAGAAGCCAAGGGCCAAGATTCTTCAACAACAACACAACGATTTGTCTTTTTTACTGATTCTACAACAGCAGCATAATCAATTGGTCTAATTGTTCGTAAATCGATAATCTCAACACTAATGTTTTCCTTTGCTAGTAGTTCTGCAGCTTCATGGGCAACTTTAATTATTTTCCCAAAAGAAACAATGGTTACATCCGTTCCTTTTCTCTTAACATCAGCAACTCCAATTGGAATAATGTATTCTCCTTCAGGAACTTCTCCTTTATCTCCATACATTTTTTCAGACTCCAAGAAAACAACAGGGTCGTTATCACGAATGGCTGCTTTCAAAAGACCTTTTGCATCTGCGGGAGTTGATGGGGTAATTACTTTCAGACCAGGAACATGTGCATAAAAAGCTTCAAAGCTTTGAGAGTGCGTTGCTGCCAATTGTCCTGCTGTACCATTTCCTCCTCTAAAAACTATTGGACAATGATATTGACCACCTGACATTTGTAGCATTTTAGCAGCAGAATTTATGATTTGATCTGCAGCCAAAATAGCAAAGTTCCATGTCATGAATTCAACTATCGGACGAAGACCATTCATGGAAGCTCCAACTGCGATTCCAGCAAAACCAAGTTCTGCAATCGGGGTGTCTATTACTCTTTGAGGACCAAATTCATCCAACATACCTTGCGATACTTTGTAAGCACCATTATATTCTGCAACTTCTTCTCCAAGTAAGAAAACATTTTCGTTACGTCTCATTTCTTCTGACATGGCTTCACGTAATGCTTCTCTGAATTGTATTGTTTTCATTTTATAACTTTATTACTAGGTCAATAACCTAAGTGTCATTTTTACAATAACAAAAGTAATATTATTTTGTTAACTAGTTTATGCAACTTTTAAAGCTGCTAGTTTCGATTTAGCAAATTGTTGACGTGCATATTCAACTTCCACATTAAATGTTTCAGTTTTTGATGCAGGAATTTCAAACATGGCATCTGTCAAAATTGCTTCACATATTGAACGTAACCCCCTTGCTCCCAATTTGAACTCGACTGCTTTTTGAACGATGAAATCCAATACTTCTTTATCAAAAGTTAGTTTCACACCGTCTAACTCAAACAAACGAACATATTGCTTAATTAATGCATTCTTTGGCTCCATCAAAATGCGTTTCAAATCATCTTCCTTCAAAGGTTCCAAGTAAGAAAGTACAGGAAAACGACCAATCAACTCTGGAATCAAACCAAACGTTTTAATATCCGTTGGATTAATGTAACGAAGTAAAGTTTCTTTTTCTATATGCTCATCTGGATCGCTCCCAAAACCAATTGTTTGACGATTAACGCGATTTGCAATTATATTTTCAATTCCATCAAAAGCACCTCCACAAATAAACAAAATGTTTCTTGTATCAATCTGAATCATTTTTTGCTCTGGATGCTTACGCCCGCCTTGAGGTGGAACATTTACAATCGAACCTTCTAACAATTTAAGCAATGCTTGTTGAACACCTTCACCTGAAACATCACGTGTAATGGATGGATTATCACTTTTACGCGCAATCTTATCAATTTCGTCAATGAAAACAATCCCCATTTGCGCAGCGTTCACATCGTAATCAGATGCTTGTAGCAAACGAGACAAAATGCTCTCAACGTCTTCACCAACATAACCTGCTTCTGTTAAAACGGTCGCATCTGCAATGCAAAAAGGAACGTTCAATAATTTCGCAATTGTCTTGGCAAGTAAGGTTTTTCCTGTACCGGTACGCCCAACTAAAATCACATTCGACTTGTCAATTTCAACGTCACCCGATTTGACTTCTGATGCATGATTTAATCGTTTGAAGTGATTGTATACAGCAACAGAAAGGACTTTTTTTGCTTCCGTTTGCCCAATTATATACTCGTCCAAATGAGTCTTGATTTCATCTGGTCGAAGTAACTTCATTTTCTTTGGCTTTTCAACTCCCGTTGAAGGTTTTTTACCATGTGATTCTTCTTCTCTAACGATTCGAATTGCCTGCTGAACACAGCTATCACAAATGTGACCTGAAATTCCAGCAATCAGCATATTTACACTGCTTCGGCTTGAACCACAAAAAGAACAAGTAGCTTCTTTTTTTGACATGAAATTATCTAGGATTTCTAATCAACACTTCGTCCACCATTCCGTATTCTTTCGCTTCTTCAGCAATCATCCAATAATCTCTATCGGAATCAGCCCAAACCTTATCATAAGGTTGATTAGAATGCGTAGCGATAATGTCGTACAATTCTTTTTTCAACTTTTGAATTTCGCGCGCTGTTATTTCGATATCAGATGCCTGACCTTGCGCACCACCTAAAGGTTGGTGAATCATAACACGTGAATGTTTCAATGCACTTCTTTTCCCTGCTGCACCTGCACATAATAAAACAGCACCCATAGAAGCAGCCATTCCCGTACAAATCGTTGCAACATCCGGACGAATGTATTGCATTGTATCATAAATACCCAAACCTGCATACACCGATCCACCTGGTGAATTCAAATAGATTTGAATATCTTTTTTTGCGTCAACTGACTCTAAAAACAACAATTGTGCATTGATAATATTGGCAACTTGGTCATTAATACCTGTCCCCAAGAAGATAATGCGATCCATCATCAAACGTGAAAATACATCCATTTGTGTCATGTTCATAGGACGTTCCTCAATGATGTAAGGTGTTAAAGATGAATCAATATAATGGTCAACAACCATGATGTGTTTGGTTGCATATTTTCTAAATTCGTTCCCGTCGATCATAGTTCTAAATTTTATTTGGCCTAAAATTAACGAAACTTTGAAAAGTAGTTTCGATTTTGGCTAATTTTAGTACTTGTGAATTTACAAATTCCACATATTTCAAAAAGTCGAATTCTCATTTCACCTTTGAATTGGGGATTTGGTCATGTCAGTAGGACGATTCCTATTATACAATCGTTCCTCGAAATGGAAAATGAAGTCTATATTGCTTGTGATACCGCTCAAAAAAATGTTTACGAAGCTTATTTCTCATCACAAAAAGTCAAATTTCTCGATTTAGAAGGTTATCCTTTTCGTTTTAATGGCAAAGGGAACTTTGGTTTAGATTTGTTTCTGAATGGCATTTCACTTTCAAAACATATTCAAAAAGAACATTCGCTAACCGAAAAATGGGTTATTGATTATTCGATCGAATATGTAATTGCAGATCATCGCTATGGGGTTTATTCTAAAAAAGTGACATCTATATTTTTAACACATCAATACAATTTGCCAACTTCCACACTTTCCTTTATTGCAAATAAAATTCATCATCGTTTAATTAAACCTTTTCAGAAGTTTTGGATTGCTGATTACAACTCAAATACATTAGCAGGAAAATTGAGTATTTGTGAATCTGAAAAAGCTAGTTTCATTGGTGCTCTTTCACGTTTTGCCAAAATAAAATCCATTCAGAGTAAAACCAAAAACACACTTATTATCAGTGGCCCCGAAGCATATTGGAAAGATTTATTAAGCATTTACGACAAAGAACTTGCTAATGGTGTAATTGATTCAATAATTGGTCCAAAGCATGCTCAACAATTGTTTTCCCATTTTAATGCAATTTATTATTCAAATGACAATTGGTTGGCCTGTGACGAGATTTTATTGCAATCAAAAACAATTTATGGTTATTCTGGATACAGTACAATTATGGATTTACAGTTTTTGAAATGTGAAGCAAAATTGGTTCCTTGCAAAGGTCAATATGAGCAAATCTATTTGTACCAAAAGCATTTCAAAGATGCTGACTCAAAATCGTTTTAAAGCAAAAAAGTCCCGGTATAAATACCGAGACTTTCCCCTAATCTTATTTTCTATTAACGTACAGCTGAAGTAAACGCTGAATCTTTGAAAAATTTCAAGAATTCACGATCTTTTGCAGCTTTCGCTTTGTATGTTTCATCAATTGCGAATGCACTTTTCAATTGGTTAACAACTGCGTCTGCGCTCTCACCACCTCTTGCAGCAATAATTGCTTTCAAGTAGTATACATCTGCAGCTTCTTTTTCACCTTCCAAAGCCTTACTTGCTTCGCTTAGTTTGTTTTGAAGTGTTAACGCTAACGCTTTGTTGAATCCTCCTAATTTAGCATTTGATTCAGCAGCAGCATAACGCCCTTCCATAATGTCAATAGCAACACCATTCGAAGCAACAACAACTGAAGATTTAATATCACCACCTTTTGATTGGCTCAACAATTTCTTAGTCAATGCTTTGTCACCATCTAACATAGCGATACCTGCCAAGTTATTTTTTGTCATTGCATTGTCTTTCAAATTACTTGCTGTTTCTAAGCTTTTCTTAGCATCTGCCATTTTATTCATTTGGTATAAAACAGCACCTAAGTTATTGTGAGCACGGAAATCAGAAGGGAATTTCTCAGTTGCAGCGCGGTAAACAGCGGCTCTTTCATTCAAGTCTGTTAATTTTTCACCAGCAAACAACAATTCTTCTAATCCTAAAGAAGAAGGGTTACTTTTTGCAGCAGCGATGATTTCTTCGTCTGTTAATCCCATTTCTTTGTATTTAACTGTGATTACAGCACGACGAATTTTAGGAAATACATCTTTCTCTAATTCAGTGTAAGATTTACCAAGGTTAACCATGTCTTTCTCACGTTGAACTGGATCTTTAGTCATTTCTAGAATACGAATAAACAAGTTTTTGTCAGCCTCATTGATTGTTGAAGTAACAGCCAATTGATCTTTGAATCCAACGAAATCTTCACCTTCACCTTCTAAAGAGTATTTAGTTGTGTCAGCCCAAGTCATCATTTTTGCTTTTTTCATCAAATCAACGATTGCAGTTCTTGCTGAACGTGTACGATCACTTGATAAGAATTGGTTTTTATCTTCAACACCATCTGGAGAAGCATAACCTTTGATATCAATTGAAACTATTTGAATTTTTGGATTCGTTTCAGCTGCTTTTAACCAAGCTTGAAGATCCAAGATGTCTTTATCTTTAATTTCAGTTGGACGAACATCTGATTTTGCTTTCTCAAAATTAATGGTTGCAGAGGTAGATTTTTCAACCTCACGAACAATTGCATCTTTTTCGAAAAGCATTTTGAACTCTTTACGAACCATCAATGGTGTAATTATAGTTCCATCAGCTAATTTAGTTTCAGGAATATCACCTTTTTCTTTTGTTCCTTTAAATACTTTACCCGTCAACTTTAATTCAGTTGCTTCCATTTCTGGACGATAAGGTACCGTTTGCTCGAAAGTTGCTGTTCCACCTGGCTTAAATGTAATCGTTTGACCGTTACCCGTAAATTTTTCACCTTGCACTACCCAAGTTCCAACTGTGTAAGAACCTAATTTCGCAGTGATTTCTGCTTTAGCTTTTTTATTCAATCCTTTTTCAGGTACTGTTACAGTCGCAGAAAACTTAACGCTGTCTCCATGCATTTCAAGTGGATTAGGCGTTACTTTGTAAGTAAAATCCTTTACCAAATCACATGCAGTAAGGGATACAAGAGATCCAACGACAAGTGTAGGTACGTACAATTTGTTTAATTTCATGATTAGGTGTTTAAAATCGGGGCAAAAATAAGAACAATTAATTTCAAAACAATGAATCAATAAAGAATTAAATATACTTTTTTAACAATTAAAATGTAATGTCTGAAATGAACTTACCTGATTTAGGGTCTTGAAAATTAGAGAGTTCCAAAAGAGGTTTTACAACAAACTCTCTTTTTCGATACAAATTGTGTGGTATATTTAACAGCGGTGTTTCGATAATACGTTGACCAAAAAAAATAATATCAATGTCAATTAGCCGGTCTTCGTAACTATCTTTTGTTTTAATTCGGCCTAAATCCGACTCTATCCTCTTCAAAACATGCAAAACTTCAAAGGCATCTTTATGGCATTTCAAAGCGATACAGGTATTTAAAAACGGTTCTTCTGAATCAAAACCTACAGGCAGATTTTCAAGAAAACTTGACTTTTTAATGATTGAACCTAAATGCGCTTCGATTAGGACATAAGCAGTTTCAATGAGTTGCTTTCGATTGCCTAAATTGGAACCTAAAGCTAAAACAAGAATATCGTCTTCTAATGTTATTTCTTCCATTTAAAATGATCTACCATCTCCAATAAATCAACTTTCAAATATTCCAAAACAGGTCGCAAAGAATCATAGTTTGGACGACAATTCATTAACACCTCTCCCCTAACAAAATTCTTAACGGAATCAGTCAAATAGAACTGAAAATTGGTTGCTACATTTCCTTTTAACTCGAAAAATGTACCGTACACCTTTTGCTGCTTGTTTATGATTTGTTTAAAATCAATTTTGTCAGCTTTAATCTTGTGTTCATCCACTTTATCATTCGCAAAATTGATGACAGCTTCCAATGAATCTTTACTTGGTAAGCGCATGTAAAACAAAAACAAAGTTCCATTCAAAGGACCTAAATCCACTTCTTGCGAACAAAACATGCCGTTTTCAGATTGCCCACTTTTGTGATTATAACTATCGGCAAGGCGTAGTTCATAAGGACAATCGCTTACCACATTGTGATACGTGTGTTCGGGCAAATCCATTCTCAAATAAGTAGGTGGCTTTGGAACTGGATTGCTGTCAGAACATGCAACAAGCGAAATGAAAGCAAGTGCGAATAAAAAGTACTTAATCATGTGTTGCAGTGATTTTAATTTTTACGGTTTTAACGCGTCGCTTATCCGATGACTCAACGATTAACTTGTAATTTCCAACGTGAATAAACTCATTGTTTTTAAGAATTCGTCCTGCTTGTTCGGTTACAAATCCTCCAATCGTTTCAGCTTCACCTTTTAATTGTTCAAATAATTCTGTTTCACAATCTAAGACTTTGTACATATCATTCAAGGAAGTTCTACCCTCGAACAAATACGTTGTTGCGTCAACTTTGGTGAAAACTACTTCTAAATCGTCAAATTCATCGGTAATATCACCAACGATTTCTTCTAATATATCCTCCAAAGTTACGATTCCGCTTGCTCCTCCGTATTCATCCACGACGATTGCCATGTGCATTTTCATCTTACGGAAATCCTGTAACAAATCATTAATCTTCTTGTTTTCAGGGATAAAATAGCATTTTCGAATCTTTGAATGCCAATCATAGGATTCGTTTTCATTCAAATGCGGTAACAAATCTTTGATATACAATAAACCAATTACATTGTCCTGCGAATCTTCGAATATGGGAATGCGCGAATAACCTGCTTCCAAAACAAAATCAATCACTTCCTTGAAATTCGATTCTTTATCTATGGCTTCCACTTCGATTCGTGGCGTCATGATTTGAGAAGCTTCTGTTTTCCCAAACTTGACAATTCCTTCTAAAATCTTGTGGTCTTCTTCTGATGTTGATTCTTCTCTAGTAAGTGCCAAAGCTTGCTCCAACTCATCTGTGTTCACATTCACGGACGGCTTAAATGCTTTTTGAAAAAGATAAGTGAACCCAACTAGACTCACTCGTAACCAAGAAACGGGAGGTGTTTTACTTAGGATTTTCATAGGCCCCGACATCCAACGCACTACTTTAGCAGCGTTATTTGAAGCAAAAATTTTAGGAATAACCTCACCTGTAATCAAAATCAACAAGGTAATTCCAACCACTTCGATTAGAAAACGAGCTGTTTCTGACAAGTTCCAAGCCTCGAACATTTTTTCCAACTCAACAGTCGTAAGAATAACGATACCAATATTGACAAAATTCAGAGTAATTAACAAGGTTGCCAATATATCCTTGGGTCTTGAGAGCAACTCCAAAATCTGCTTGGATTTCTTTGAGTTTTCTTTTTTCAAATCATCCAATTCAGCCGGTTTAAGCGAAAAAAATGCAGATTCTGAACCTGCGATAATGGCTGTGATGGCTAATAAAAAAAATATTATCAGGATGTTTGTCAAGGAGCCTGAAAATCCTGCTTCGATTGTGGGAAATGAATCTAACCTATAACTGGAGGGGTCGGAACTATTCATTGCTATTAAAATGGGGTTTCATCGTCCAAACTTGGCGTCAAACCAGGCATTGGAGATGGGTTAGTGTTTTTATTTTCTTGCGTGTAAGGATGATTAGAACGCTCTTGATCAGGACGAGAAAGTATAGTTAAATCATCTCCGACAATTTCTACGGCATACTTTGTATTTCCTTCTTTGTCTTGCCACGAACGCTTTTTCAATTTACCTTCAACGTAAACTTTAGCTCCTTTCCGGATGTATTTTTCAGCAACCTCAGCTAAGCCACGCCACAACACAACATCATGCCAATCCGTAACTTCTCGT
>CAZHPL010000080.1:0-2751 GCA_964534495.1 uncultured Lishizhenia sp. | reverse complement strand
TCTCGTCTTTCACCTGTAGCTTTATCGGTATAAACCTCTGATGTAGCAAGAGGAAAACTTGCAATAACTGCTCCATTTTCCAACCTGCGAATCTCAGGGTCTTTACCTAAGTTTCCGATAAGAATTACTTTGTTTACGCTACCGTTCATATAGACAAATATATGAAATTTTTATCCTGCACGGGTAGCTACTTTTTTCTGAATGATTTTTTGGCTTTTGGCTTGGCTTCTTGTGTTTCAGCAATTTGCAAGCATTCATCCAAAGACAGTTCTTCAGGAACTGCATTTTTCGGTAATTTGAAATTATCTTTACCAATTTTCAAATACGCCCCATAGCGTCCGTTCAACAATTGAACATCTTCTCTTTCAGGGAAAGTTTTTATTAGTTTATTGGCTTCTTCCTGCTGTTTAGCAATGAATAATTCAATAGCTCTTTCAAAAGTAATGGTCATCGGATCTTCGCCTTTCGGAATAGAAACAAATGTTTTTCCAACTTGAATATACGGTCCAAACTTTCCTGAATTGGCTTTGACTGCTTGTCCTTCGTGCTCGCCTAATTGACGTGGCAGTTTAAACAATTCCATGGCTTCTTCAAGTGTAATACTACCAATGGATTGCGTTTTCTGCAAGGAAGCAAAACGTGCTTTTTCCCCGTCTTCTTTTTCGTCGCCAATTTGTACCATCGGACCAAAACGACCAATACGAACGATTACTTTTTTGCCGGAAACAGGATCAATTCCTAATTCACGTTCACCTGTAGCACGATCCGTATTTTCAATGGTATCTTCAACTTCTTTGTGGAAAGGGTTGTAGAAATCCTTCATCATTTCCGTCCATTCCATTTTTCCATGTGCAATCTCATCAAACTGAGATTCAACCGAAGCTGTGAAATGATAATCCATGATTTGCTCGAAATTCTGCATCAAAAATTCTGTCACAACAATTCCAATATCTGTTGGAGAAAGTTTGTTTTTCTCTTTCCCTGTAACTTCAGATTTTATCTGCTGTTCAATTTCGCCTTTTTTCAAGGTCAACACTTTGTACTTTCTTTCAACACCTTCGCGTTCCACTTTCTCAACATATCCTCTTTTTTGAATCGTTGAAATCGTTGGTGCATACGTTGAAGGACGACCGATACCTAATTCTTCTAGTTTTTTCACCAAGGAAGCTTCCACATAGCGTGAAGGTGGACGCGAATAACGCTCTGTTGCTGTCGCTGATTGCAAATTCAATGTATCACCTGATTTAACAGCAGGCAACAATTCAGAATCTGATTCTTCATCGCTTTCGTCCAAATTCGATTCGATATAAACTTTCAAAAATCCGTCAAAGCGAATTACCTCTCCTTTAGCTGAAAAATAAGCGTCGGATTTTAATCCACCTACTTTTATGGTTGTTCGTTCCAATTTTGCATCAGCCATCTGACTAGCGATGGAACGTTTCCAAATCAAATCATACAAACGCACTTCATCTCTGTCTCCATCGATTTCTGTAACCGTAAAATCCGTCGGACGAATGGCTTCGTGAGCTTCTTGCGCACCTGCACTTTTCGTAGCAAACTTTCTAGTTTGTGCGTAATTCGAACCGAAAAGCGAAGAAATCGCACTTCGAGCGCCGTTCAATGCTGTTTCAGATAAATTAACTGAATCGGTACGCATATAAGTGATCTTACCTGATTCATACAAACGCTGTGCAACGGACATGGTCTTCGTTACCGAAAAACCGAGTTTCAAACTTGCTTCCTGCTGTAATGTGGAGGTTGTAAAAGGTGCAGCTGGTGATTTTTGTGCCGGTTTTTGTTGCACGTCTTCCACAAAAAAGTCGGATTTTTTACAAGCCTCAAGCAAATTTGCGGCATCTTCCAATTTCATTGGGTTTTGAGACAATTCGGCTTTAAACATCCCTTTATCGGATTGAAAAACAGCAACAACACGATACGATGAAACTGAATTATGCTTATCAATTTCTTTCTCACGCTCAACAATCAAACGAACAGCAACCGATTGCACGCGTCCCGCAGATAAACTCGGACGAACTTTTTTCCATAATACAGGAGAAAGCTCAAATCCTACGATTCGATCCAAAACGCGACGTGCTTGTTGAGCATTAACCAATTCCTTATTTATGGTACGTGGATTTTCAATAGCACGAATAATCGCCGGTTTCGTAATCTCATTAAAGGTAATGCGTCTTGTATCTTTTTTGGACAAACCTAGAGTTTCATACAAGTGCCAAGAAATCGCTTCTCCCTCGCGGTCCTCATCGGTAGCGAGCCATACAACTTCCGCTTCCTTTGCCAATTTCTTCAATTCCGAAACGACCTGTTTCTTATCAGGAGTTACTTCATACAAGGGATTGAACGCATTTTCGATTTCGATTGCCAAACCTTTTTTAGCCAAATCACGAACGTGCCCAAAGCTTGACTTAACAGTAAAGTCTTTTCCAAGATAACCTTCAATCGTTTTCGCTTTAGCAGGTGACTCAACAATGACTAAGTTTTTTGACATATCGTTCCGTTTTTCGCCACAAATGTATATGTAAAAAAGTGGACTGCGTGAAAAAAAGTGATTTTGCGCATAATTTCGGCTTGAGTGGTTGTGGTATAAAAAACCATTTCTAGATGGAATTAATCATACCCTAAAGCAATTATGGAGGAATGAGCAACCTTAATAATACACATAACTAACCTAACATCACTTTCATTCTATTTCAAACTAACGGCAAAACTCTTCACAGAAAAATACACTCCTTC
>CAZHPL010000079.1:11151-12092 GCA_964534495.1 uncultured Lishizhenia sp. | reverse complement strand
GGGCCAGGTGCTGCGAGGGTTCCGTCCCGCAGAAGCGGGACCCGGCTGCGCCGGCCTCTCCGCCCCTTGGCGCGGCATTGGGTTTTACCCATTGAAATTCGCTTACTTCCCGCTTTCCTCCCGATTGGCAAGCTGACCACAAGCCGCATCAATATCCTTGCCCCTGCTCCTCCGGATGCGAACTTCAACCCCGCGGGCTCGCAGGCGCTCGGCAAAAGCATCCCGCCGGGCTGATGAAGTCTTCTTAAACGGGAGTTCTTCTACTGCATTGAACTCGATCAGGTTTACAAAGACATCCAGATCCAGTGCAAGTTCTGCAAGCTTATCGGCGTCTTCAGCCTGATCATTCACACGATCGAGAAGGACATATTCAAAGGTGATTTTCTGTCCGGTTTTTTCGCGAAAATAATGAAGAGCCTCCATCACTTCTTCAATGGGATTGGAACGGTTAATATCCATAATCTCATTGCGCTTTTTATTATCGGCTGCGTGTAAAGAAAGTGCAAGATTAATACGCAGCTGTTCATCAGCCAGTCGGCGAATGCCTCGCGCTACACCCGATGTGCTGAGGGTAATTCGGCGGGGAGAAATATGGAGGCCATCGGGAGAGGTAATCCTGCGAATACTCTCCATGACCTGCTCGTAGTTGAGCAGAGGCTCTCCCATGCCCATATAAACTATGTTGGTGAGTGGTTTGCCATGATGCTTTACTGCTGCTTCGTTGAGAAGCACCACCTGATCATAAATTTCAGCAGCATCCAAATTGCGTTCGCGTTTTAAAAGACCGGTGGCACAAAAGCTGCAGCTGAGAGAGCATCCTACCTGCGAGGATACGCATGCAGTGCTGCGGTCGCCATCGGGAATCATAACACCTTCAATGAGCCGGCCGTCGCGCAGCTCCATAGCTATTTTGATGGTGCCGTCTGCACTTTGTTGTGTTC
>CAZHPL010000079.1:0-11141 GCA_964534495.1 uncultured Lishizhenia sp. | reverse complement strand
TCAAGTGTGTCCAAAATCCAACTGAATTACTGAGGGCAATAAACAATATTGATTGTCAAAAACAAGGTGTTGATATCACACCTGAAATATACAAAGAACAATTTGTAAGCTTCCAGGCTGAAATTTTCACGTAGTTTTTCCCTCAGAGGAAGTGAAAGGTTGGTCATCTGTGAAAATGAATCTGCAGACTTTTTCCAGAGCCACTCATGCAGTTGCCGCGCGCGAAACTTCGGCTCACCCCACTGTTCGAATACAGCTTCCAGCTGTTGCAGACTAAGACTGCGAATATCTCGGTGGGAGGCGGAACTCATCATGCAAAGGTAAATGATGCAGACCACACTGCCGGACCTAAGAGACTACTCAAGGCCTGCGGAAGCTTGTTTACATGTATCACCGGCATGGCGCTCTGATTTGTAGTTGTTCATTAAAAGAATGCTTCAACACAAAAACCGGGCAATACCTCCGGGTTTCCGTATGGAGGCTTTCTCATTTGCATGAAGCATGATTTTTCTGAACCCTGTGCTGCTTACAATTGTTGCATCTTTCGAAAAATAACCACTTTTACCCTATGAGTTCATCTGAAATGCCGCGCATACAAAGTCTGGGCGAACTAAAATCGTCAGGATATTCACCAAAACCGGTGCGCGAAGAGCTGAGGCGCAATCTGATCATTAAAATGAAGGCAGGTGAAACCGTTTTTCCCGGCATTCTGGGCTATGAAGAGACTGTGATTCCCGCTTTGGAAACGGCCATCCTCAGCCGTCATCACATCAATCTGCTGGGTCTGCGCGGGCAGGCTAAAACCCGCATCGCACGGCAGCTCACAGGTCTGCTTGACGAATGGATACCGGTGGTGGAGGGCAGCGAACTCAATGATGATCCTCTGAAGCCGTTGAGCCGGTACGCACAAGACCTGATTGCCGCTCATGGCGATGAAACACCCATAAGCTGGATGCATCGTTCCGAGCGCTTTACCGAAAAACTTGCCACCCCCGATGTTACGGTTGCAGATCTGATCGGTGACACAGACCCCATCAAAGCTGCTAATCTGCGCCTCAGCTACGGCGACGAGCGTGTCATTCACTTTGGTCTTGTGCCGCGAAGCCACCGCTGCATTTTTGTAATCAATGAATTGCCGGATCTGCAGGCGCGCATACAAGTGGCTCTCTTCAACATCCTGCAGGAAGGCGACATTCAGATCCGCGGCTTCAGAATGAGGCTTCCCATTGATCTTATGTTTGTATTTACTGCCAATCCCGAAGATTATACCAACCGGGGGAGCATCGTAACACCCTTGAAAGATCGCATTGGCTCACAAATACTCACGCATTATCCATCTTCTATCGAAATCGGCCGCGCCATTTCCAGGCAAGAGGCTAAACTGAGCGAAGAGCAGAAAAGCAGCATTCATGTCCCTGAAACAGCGGAATATTTGATTGAACAACTGGCCATGGAGGCGCGTAACAACGAGTTTGTGGATGCCAAAAGCGGTGTATCTGCCCGTCTCACCATTTCGGCACTTGAAAATCTGGTCAGCACGGCAGAAAGGCGTTTGCTTCGAATGCAGGAAAAGACAGGAAGTCTGCGCATGAGCGACTTCCCGGGCATCATTCCGGCTGTAAATGGCAAGATTGAGTTGGTGTATGAAGGCGAGCAGGAAGGTGCCGCCGAGGTGGCCCGCGGGCTCCTTCAGCGTGCCATACGAAGCCTTTTTATAAAGTTCTTTCCCGACCCTTCCAAAATCAAAAAGAAAAAATCAGCCTCTGTATACCAAAGTATCACCAACTGGTTTGCCGAACATGAACTGGAACTGCTGCATAGCGATTCGGAAACTATTTACCGCAGCAAACTTCTGGCAGTACCCGGCTTGCGCGAACTGGTAGAGAATCAGGTAGAAAACATAAGCGAATACGAATTGTATTTTTTAATGGATTTTGTGTTACACGGGCTGGCAGGATTTTCTCAGATCGGTATGACGGAAATCACTACAGGGGGCAGTAGATTCCGCGACCTGATGGGAGATATGCTGGGCGCGCTCAATAATGAAGAAGAGTAGACAATGGTATTTTATGCGGCTTAGACATATATTTGGAAAATGCAATCAAATAAAATGCCAAGCCAAGCAGTCTGCGCAACTCTCATTGCGGTTTTTTATCTATGTATTGAGACCGTTAATGCACAAATCAGCATACACCCTTCTACCTCATATCACAAAGCAAGCTACGGAGCTGTTTACGGAGTTCAAGAGGCAGGTACAGCCGATAACGGTGGCCTGATCACTTTGTTTGTACGCAATACCGGAGCGGCTACAGATTCTATTGCAGAAGTGAGGGTAAGCCGCAATGGAGTGCAAGCCAGCGGCTTCTACATTCAGTGCTGGCCTCTTGAAATATCGCCGGGCGAAACAGCTTCGCTTCGGCTTAAAGGTATTGCTTCACCCTTTGCGCAGAGCGATACCGTTTTGCTGGAAGTGTTTTCCCGCGGAGGACACAGCGCTCAGCAACTTTTCGTAAACAGAACTCCCGGACTTCGCATTGCGAATTATATGCCTGAGCATGATCTCAGCGCGCTGTACCTGTACCTGAGAAATGATCAGAGTGCCGACATTAACCTGCTTTCTGTTTCCATCAACGACACTACGCTTGCAGTGGGTGATCCTTCACTGGATATTTTAGGAGGAGCACTGATCAAGCCTGCTCAGATCGCTATTCTAAAGATTCAATCTTCTGCCCTCAGCTGGAGCCCTCTTATGCCTATGCGGATGATTGTAAACTATAGTAGCGGAGGCAGCATTGATCATGTTTCTGCATTCGAACGCCTTGTGCCCGCCGATTTCCCGACAGGAACCTGGCACTCGCCGATTGCCAACGGTACAGAAGAAGAAGGCAGAAAACGCTTGCGTTCACTTTCTGTAGGAACGGTATTCGGCCCCGGAAATGTGAATGACATGAGCGCCAATCTTCCCGAGTATTATATGCAGGTAATCAGGGAGCCCGATTTCTCCAACAACGGCAGTTTTGATCCGGTACAAGGCGCGCAATATGTGGCACAAAACAGCAATAATCCTGTGTTTTACTACTGGCTGGTGGAGGACGAACCCGACCTCGGAAACAAGCCCATTGCCGAGGAAATGCAAAAGAATCTTGCATACTGGATCAATGACCCCAATACCCCAAGCTACGTAAACCTCGCCTCGCAGAAAAACTACCAGCGATATGGATTCTTTACCGATGTGATCTGCATGGATCACTACAGCGACGACGGTCCGCCCTGCGTCATCCCCTTCCCTTACTGGTACACCACCGAAGGAAGTGTACGCGAAGCTCTGGAATATACCATTCAGCTCAAGAAAAACACCGAGCCCAAGCGCATGAACAGCTGGAGTCAGCTCATTTCGTCTGCCTTCAGCAACCAGACCGAACCGCATGTGGTCAACTTTCAGTTTTGGGCGCACATTGGCAGTGGTGCCAAAGGAATATACTTCTTCACAGCCAAACCCAATCATGTAGAAGAAGAGCCTGAGCTCTGGGCTGAAAGCAGGGATCTGAGTCAACAGCTGAATGGCGTCAAAAATCTTTGTCTTTACAGTGAGCCCTGGGAAGGAGTGCGTGTAAACTCAGGGAATGTGATTGCAAAGGCACTCGCAGGCCCGAATACACTGAGCGTCATTCTGCTTAACAACAGTATTGATTTCACGTCCGTGAATCTCATCAACCGGGAATGGGTATCTACCGTGCAGCAAGTGTCATACGATATTGAGTTTACCGTTCCCGACTGGATTCCGCTGGAGCAGTTTTATGAAACCACCGCCGAAGGCAAAAACGGAATACAGTCGATTAATTTAATCTCCGGCAGAACTTACCGCATCACCGGCACGATTGGTGCAAAATCTCTGGTATTCGTAATCGGCAAAAACGATACACAAGCTCCTGAAACCATAACAGAAATTAATGTTTCAGACCGGCAGTCGCCCTCTTCGTTCACACTCTCCTGGAAAGAACCTCTAGATGATTTCGGAGTAAAAGGCTATCTCATCAAGGCCGATAATGATATCATTGACACTGTCCATGCTCCTATATGGAATTCGGCAAACATAGTGAACGGATGTGAGCGTGCATACTGGAGTGTAATTCCTTTCGATGATGCAGGAAACACCGGACAACCAACGGTACTTAGTATAGACTGGAGCAATTTTGGGGCAGGCAGGCCTGATATTTATGTGCAGGCTGCAGATCAGTCGATATCAGCAGGAGCAATGGCGGTTTTTAGTATCGCCGATACCGGAGCCGCTTATCCTGTTTACAGCTGGCAAGCTGATACCGGAAACGGAATCTGGAATACGTTGACAAACAATTACCATTTCAATGGAGTACACACATCAGAGTTATCGGTTTACGGCTTGCCGGCTTACGATGGGTACCGCTTCCGCTGTATAGCCGGTGCAGGCTGTTCCGGACTAAACGACACCTCAGCCATTGCAAAATTGGAAGTTACAGGAACGCTCTCGGTCGTGGAACAGCTCAATGAAGGAAAACTTCAAGTATTCCCTAGTCCGGCCTCTGATTTTATTCAGCTGATTGCTCCCGAAGAAAATTTTTTACTGGAGATTTTTGACAGTAAAGGCCGCTGCCTTTATAAAGAGAATAGTCTGACGCAACAGCTGAGCATAGCGCTCAACCAGTTTTCTTCTGGTGTTTACCGTATACGTGTGATCAGTAAAAGTGCGAAACTGTGGCAGACAGCCTTTATGGTTGCACGCTGAGAAGCAGAGTTAAACACGATTCAAAGCTGATCTAGACACCTCTATCCCGAACTCGGTAAATCCGGGCAGTGTGCCTGTGTTGAGAAAGGCTTTCCCCGCTGAACAGCTGACTACTTTCCCTTAAACTGCGCCTTGCGCTTTTCAAGAAAGGCGTTTGTTCCTTCGGTAAAATCTTCGGTACTCACACACTCGCCAAACAAATCGATCTCCGTATCAAATCCGTCCAGGCCATCTTTGAAGTGTGCATAGACCGAACGAATAACCCTTGAGATGGCAAGTGGTGCTTTGGTGGAAACTTTATTCAGAATGGCTTTGGAAGTATCAATGAGCTCCAGGCTTTGCACCACCCGGTTTACCAGCCCCAGTTTACAGGCCTCGGTAGCATCAATCTGGTCACCGGTCATGAGCAGCTCGAATGCCTTACCCTTACCGATGAGCTGAACCATGCGCTGCGTGCCTCCATAGCCGGGAATGATTCCGAGATTGACTTCCGGCTGACCAAACTTGGCGTTTTCGCTCGCAATCCGGATATGACAGGCCATGGCCAGCTCGCAGCCTCCGCCCAGTGCAAATCCGTTCACGGCCGCAATCACGGGCTTGGGCGCCTGCTCAATGCGATTGAAAACTTCATGCCCGCGCCGCGCCAGTGCTTTGCCCGCCTCTGCATCCAAACCGCGGAACTCGGAAATATCGGCCCCTGCAGCAAAAGACTTGCTGCCCTTGCCCGTGATGATGGCTCCCCGGATCTGATCGTTGTTGTAAAGCTCGTCGATGGCCCGGTCAAGCTCAGCAATCAGCTCGCGGTTGAGTGCGTTCATTTTGTCTTCGCGGTTGATGGTGATCATCAGAATGTTTCCGCTGATTTCAACTTGTAACGTATTGAAGTTTTCCATATTATTAAAAATTACGTAGTTCGCCCACTTTACTTTTGATGTAAGCGCTGATCTCTGAAGTGGGGGTGCCGGGTGCAAAGAGCATACCGCAACCCATGTCTTCCAGTTTTTTCATGTCTTCGTCGGGAATAATGCCTCCACCGGTAAGCAATACATCATTCATTCCCTTCTCTTTCATGAGCTTGAGCAAACGGGGGAAAACGGTCATGTGCGCACCCGAAAGAATGCTCACGCCAATGGCGTCAACATCTTCCTGCAAGGCAGCGTTCACCACCATTTCAGGCGTTTGACGCAGTCCGGTATAAATCACTTCCATTCCGGCATCCCGCAATGATGTGGCGATCACCCGGGCCCCGCGGTCGTGACCGTCAAGGCCTACTTTGGCAATCAATACCCGAATGGGGCGCATCAGTTAAAAGTCGTCGTCAAAAGATCCGCCGCCCATATCATCATAGCCCTCTTCTTCCATGTCGTCAAACTCGTTGAAGTTGTCGAAATCATCATCGTCGTCCTCACTGGCGCGTCTGCCGCGACCGGTCGAACGCTTTTCGATGATATCGTCAAACTCTTCCATGTCTCTGAGATCTTCGGCAGAAGGTTCCTCTTCTTCCAAAACCTCATCATCATCTAAAGCCAATTCATCCTCTTCGTCTCCGAAGGCAGAATCGCTTTCTCGTTCATTCTCTTCTTCGTTGAATTCGGGTTCTTCTTCCTCGTCCCTGCGTTTGCGTGGCATAGGTAATTGGTTTGTTTAGGTTAATTGGATTGCTGCAAAGAAAGGTGATTTTATGATTGCCTCAAGTTCAGATTCCCGTTTTTTTATCGAATAGTGGAAAGGCTGCTTCCAAACGGGCTGCGCAGCGATCTTTTCCCAGCACCTCCATCATGGGGTATACGGGTGGCCCCTGCAAACTTCCCGCCAGTGCCAAGCGCATGACCGGCATAAATTCTCCGGTCTTGAGCCCGGCTGCAGCCGCATATCCGCCTACCAGCTGCTCAAATTCTGCAGCCGTTGATGCATGCTGAGCGCGCAAAGCCCCGGGAAGCCCCTGTAATTTCTCACGCACAGCCGGCGTCCATTTTTTCCGGATGCCCTCCTCGTCATATTCCTGCACTTCTTCAAAAAAATAAAGACTCAGGCTATTGAGATCCTGCAGAAACACCGCCCTTTCTTTTACCAGCGCAATGACTGCAGCAGCATAAGTCTTGTCGGCATTCAGCCAGTGGCCTCCGCTCTGCTCACGAAGCCGATCAACCAACCATTCATCGGTCTGGGCCTTGAGATGTTGCTGATTAAACCACTTCGCTTTTTCATAATCAAAACGTGCGCCGGCCTTATGCACTTTCTCCAGAGAAAACAATTCGGTGAGTTCCTGCTTATCCATGATCTCCTTATCGCCGCCGGGGTTCCAGCCCAGCAAGGCAAGGAAATTGATGAAGGCTGCGGGCAAAAAACCACGCTCGCGGTAACCGATGCTGATCTCTCCGGTGGCAGGATCTTTCCAGGTAAGCGGAAACACAGGAAATCCCAGCCGGTCGCCATCGCGCTTACTGAGCTTGCCATTGCCTTCCGGCTTCAGGATCAATGAGAGATGGGCAAACTTCGGCATCAGCTCCTCAATGCCCAGCGCACGATACAACAACACATGCAGCGGAGCCGAGCTCAGCCACTCTTCTCCCCTAATCACATGCGTGATTTTCATCATGTAATCATCCGCCACATTCGCCAGGTGGTAAGTGGGCATTCCATCGCTTTTAAACAAGACCTTATCATCGAGCTGAGAAGTGTTGAACACCACCCAACCGCGGATCTCATCATGAAACTTCACTTCCTCATTGCGCGGCATCTTAAAGCGGAGCACATGCGGCTCGCCGCGCTCCAGACGAGCCTCTACTTCTTCTTTGGGAAGCGAAAGCGAGTTTTTCATATACTGCCGCGTCACATAATTGTACTGCGGATTGGGAATACCCTGAGCAGAGAGGCGATCGCGCATGGCATCCAGCTCTTCTGCCGAATCGAAAGCGAGGTAGGCCCATCCGTTTTCAAGCAGCTTGTCGGCAAAGGCCTTGTACATGTGCTTACGCTCACTCTGCCGGTAGGGCGTATGCGGGCCATCACCAAAGCCCACGCCCTCATCGGGAGAAATTCCGGCCCATTTCAATGCTTCAATGATATATTCTTCTGCCCCGGGCACATAGCGGTTCTGATCGGTGTCTTCGATCCTGAGAATGAAATTGCCGCCGGTTTGCCGGGCCAGCAGATAATTGTACAAGGCTGTGCGCACCCCACCCAGATGCAGGGGGCCCGTTGGACTAGGTGCAAAACGCACGCGAACTGCTCCGCTCATGATTCAGATTTGCGGCGAATTTAACCGATCTGAACTTGGCCGCCAACGAAATCTCCGGTGTTTCGACCGATCAGAATTTTTCTGCTGCGGCTTAACTACCTTTGCCGCATGCTCGACGGCCTCCGCATGCACTCTCCGCCGACCTGGCTGCAGGCATTGTTTCCTGCCGTGAGCTGGCGCGGAGCCGAAGGCGGAACACAAGTTTACCTCAGCTTCGACGACGGACCCGTTCCCGGTCCCACCGAATGGGTTTTAGATCAACTGGCCGGCACTTCTCACAAAGCCAGCTTTTTCTGCATCGGAAAAAATGTGCGTCAGCATCCGGAGATCTTCCGCCGCATCCTGCGCGAAGGTCATACTGTGGGCAATCATACTGCGCACCATCTCAACGGATGGAAGCAGGGCAACAGCAAATACTTTGCCGATGTGGAAGAAGCCCGGGAGATCATGCAATCTGAAGGAGCGGACAGTATGCTCTTCCGGCCGCCATATGGCAAACTCACCCCATCGCAATACCGCGAACTTTCCCGCAAATACAAGCTTACCCTTTGGGATGTGCTGCCTTACGATTTCGATACCCGACTGAGCGGAGATGAAGTATATGAGGCCGTAGAAAAACATTTGCGTCCGGGGGGGATGGTGGTATTGCACGATTCCGAAAAAGCCTTTCCGCGTTTGCAGACGGCGCTTCCCAAAATCCTGCAACTGCTGGACCGCAAAGGCTGGAGCTCGGTGGCACTTCCGCCGGAGGGACTCAAATAAAACAAATGAATATGCGTCTGATTGATACCCATTGTCATCTCTACTCCAAAAACCTGAAGCCGGACATAGACGCGGTGCTTGAGCGGGCGGCTCATGCCGGACTGACCCACATCCTTTTGCCCGCCATAGATCGCGATAGTCATGAGGACATGCATCAATTGCTGAAACTTGACCGGCCCGAGCTGCGGCTCATTCCGATGATGGGGGTACATCCATGCAGCATTACAGAAAACTGGGAAGAAGAGCTGGACATTGCTCAGCGGCATTTGCAGGACAAAAAATACCCCTACTGTGCTGTGGGTGAAATCGGGCTGGACTACCATTGGGATTTGAGCTGGAAGGAACAACAGATACTCGCCTACCAAAGGCAAGTTGGATGGGCGGCAGATCTGGGTCTGCCGGTGGCCATACACAGCCGGAAGTCAACGCAGGACTGCATCAAATACCTGAAGCCCTTTGCGGGCAGGATCAGCGGGGTATTTCACTGTTTCGGCGGATCGGCGGAAGAAGCGCGGGAGAGCATGGATTTGGGATTTTACCTGGGAATAGGCGGGGTGGCCACCTACAACAATTCCAATTTACCGGAGCTGATTCGGGAGTTGGGCACAGAGCGGCTGATATTGGAGACAGACTCGCCGTATTTGCCGCCGGTGCCACATCGCGGCAAGCGGAATGAGCCGGCCTATGTAGGCTTGGTGGCGCAGCGGCTGGCGGATGCGCTGGAGATGGGGGTAGAAGAACTGGCGGAGCGGAGCACACAAAATGCGCTGCGCTTATTTCGAATCAATCATTAGATTTGCGCTCCCATACAGAGAGGTGTCCGAGTGGTTGAAGGAGCACGCCTGGAAAGTGTGTATACGTCAAAAGCGTATCGAGGGTTCGAATCCCTTCCTCTCTGCAAACAAAAAAACAACAAGCCCGAAGGGAATTTCTGAATGCAATGAAAAAGAAAACTTGTTTTCTTCTTTCATGAAATGAAGAAATTCAGCTCGAAGTGCGCTTGTTGTTTTTTTGTTTTAGCTACCCCCCATCAGGGATCAGCGAAGCTCATTCATCTGCAATCAAACTGATTATTAACTGTATCATGAGGTCTTTTTCATCGGGCTTACTT
Source organism: uncultured Lishizhenia sp. (assembly GCA_964534495.1). GTDB lineage: Bacteria > Bacteroidota > Bacteroidia > Flavobacteriales_D > Crocinitomicaceae > UBA952. The sequence goes on along the minus strand of CAZHPL010000079.1, from coordinate 1,265 downwards.
TGTGCTACCAGTAGCGCGATAGCTGTTAATCCGTTATCGTTAATTTTCACCTCACCCGACTTTTTAAAACGGTGTTTATTTTTTTCCAGAAACCAGACAAACAAGAATGCCCCTATCCGTTTATTACCATCGGAGAAGGAGTGGTTCTTGATAACAAAATAGAGCAGGTGAGCGGCCTGCTCCTCGATAGAGGCATAGAGGTATTGCCCACCAAAAGTTTGCACAATGCTGCTTAGTGAACTTTTAAAACTGTCGTCTTTTTCATTGCCAAACAGAGCGGTAGCTTCATTTTTTAACAGCAGCTGTTTTTTTAGCTCTACAATGGCCTGTTTGGCTTCGGCATACTGTATTTCGTAAGTGATGTTTTCCGATAAGCTAGCGGTTTTAACCGACTGGCTATCATATTGGTTGAGCAACACAAAGCTCTTGGTATAGTGTGTCAGGATATCCAGCAGCCCTTTCGCTTCGCTAAGCTGCAGTGAACTTGTCGTGCCGGTTTGCTCTACCCATTGAACCAGCTTGCCCAATTCATTGAGTCTTTGTTGATTTAGGGCATAGCCTTTTACCAGGTAATCTTTAAGGCGCTGGCTTGCCCATTGGCGAAACTGGGTGCCTCGGTTGGACTTTACTCTGTAACCAACCGATATAATCACATCGAGATTGTAATACTTTGTTTTATACTTTTTACCATCTGCGGCAGTTGTCAAGGATTCCTTGACAACTAAATGGCGACTTAACTCCTTTTCCTTGAAGCAGTTATTGATATGCAGACTGACATTTTGCTTGGTTTGATTAAACAAGATGGACATTTGCCCCTGACTTAACCATACTGTTTCTCCTTCAAACTTAACCTGAAGCTCGGTTTGATGATCGGGCGTTTGGTATAAAATGATCTCACTCATAGGATGCCTGTTTTATAAGGTGATTAACTAATCTTTGGAACGGAAGGCGGACTGTTTTATGCTTTACTCAAACTTTTTTTACTCAATCTGCCCGGCAACAAAACATTAGTAGCCTGAAAGAGTATATCCTTACCTATAAAAACTTATTCAATGACCAATGGCTTCAAACATCCGATAACTGAATCATATACAGTTAAAAAGCGTTTTTCTTTACTGCTGCAAATCTAAACAACTGCACACAAAGACTTGCCGGAATGCAATGAAATAAAAGCGACAATTTCGGATTTAACGGAAGCTGTAGAATATCAGGCTGAATAATGGCGCCTCCCCCGCCTGTGCTTTCAAACACTCAGCTCCTGCGAA
>CAZHPL010000078.1:11010-12169 GCA_964534495.1 uncultured Lishizhenia sp. | reverse complement strand
CGTTTTGAAACCGTTCGTTACGGTGATTATTCAAAATCAGGTGAATTTGTATACGATCACCCATTCCAATGGGGTTCTAAACGAACTGGTCCAGATTTAGCGAGAGAAGGCGGTTTGAGAGGTAACATTTGGCACTATAACCACATGTTCCGTCCGAAAGTGGTTTCTCCAGGATCAATCATGCCAGCTTATACATGGTTACATGATAACGACTTAGATGTGAGTTCAATTGAAAGCAAAATCAGTGCAATGCGTACGTTAGGTGTTCCATATCCTGAAAACTACGAAAAACAAGCATTGAAAGATTTGCAAGCACAAGCACATGTAATAGCTGCTGATATCGTAGCAACAACACCAAAAGTGGCCTTGAAAGGAATCAATCCAGATGAAAAAATCAAAGAGATTGAGAAAAAAGAAATCATTGCCATTATTGCTTACTTGCAACGATTGGGAACTGACGTAAAAAATTCAACCGCTAAAAAATAAGAACTATGTTACGATTCATTCAACACAATTTGACTTCGATAGGCAATGTGGAATGGTATCCAATCATTTCGTTGCTCATCTTTACATTGTTCTTTGCAATTGTAGTAATCAGGGTAATTAAAATGTCAAAAAGTTATGTTACAGAAATCAGCGACTTACCCTTGAATGATAATATTGACGCACCAATTAAAGAATAACATTATGAAAAATATATTTAAAACATGGATCATTTTGCTGATTGCGGGCCTTTCTCCAGCAGCAAATGCGCAGGACGGTGAACAGTTGTTCAAGTCAAGATGTAATACCTGCCACATGATTGATAAAAACTCTACAGGTCCCAAACTAAAAGGAGTTAAACAAAAATGGACAGATGCAGGAGAAGGAGAATTGATTTAATTTAATGTAATGATTTCTTTCTACGTTATGCTTAATAAGGAATAATAATATTTATCTTTAGTGATTTAACTTAGGATGCAATACATTTCCTAAGATATTTTAATAATTTATATGATTAGTCCACTTAAAAATAAAAAGTAATCGTAATTACAGAACGAATTCCAAAAGATTTAAAAAAGATGGTGTTAAGTTTAAATTACATAGAATATCCATGTAATGAATAGAGATAATTATGGATTTAACCATTAGATTAAATTAAATAGTCTCTATTATAGGG
>CAZHPL010000078.1:0-11000 GCA_964534495.1 uncultured Lishizhenia sp. | reverse complement strand
GATTTATGATTGGGTTAAAAACTCAACTGAATTGATTAACTCAGGTAAAAGTGAAATGGCAAAAACGATTTCTACTTTTAGTGCAACAGCAATGCCGGCTCAAACTGTAAGTAAAGAAGAGGTGGATGCTATTTTGGCTTACGTGGACGCACCACCAGCTGCACCTGCTACTGCAACACCAGGAGATACTACAAGTGCAACCGAACCATTAGTGAAAGTAGATTATAAATACAATCTAACTGTTTTTAATTGGTTGTTAGTATTGACTACTATTTTAATTGTAGTGATCGTTGTGCTTTCTGGATCAATTATTATGTTTGTGAAGTCAGATTACTTCAAGAAAAAAGTTGCTGAACGTTCCAATGCAACTACTATCCTAACATTGATTTTAACTATTGGTGCTTTAATGGCTTCTCAAAATGCTTCAGCTTTAGAATTCATTCGTGCTGGAGAAGGCGAAAAAGATGGTCCTTGGTTGTTAGTTGAAAACATGGACATTTATGGATTAGTTGTGATTGACATTATCTTGATGGTTGTGGTACTTTACTTACGCCACTTGTTCTTCCACATGGTTGCAATGACTAAAAAACCAGAAGAATTAGTAAAAGCAAATGAAGTTTCACAGTTAACAAAAATCAATGCAATCCTAACAGATGCCGTTCCAATTGAAGAAGAGGCAAAAATCTTGATGGATCACGAATACGATGGAATCCGTGAGTTGGACAACAACTTACCACCATGGTGGGTTTGGGGATTTGTTTTCACAATCATCTTTGCATTCGGGTATATCATTAATTACCACGTACTAGGTGCTTCCGATTTACAAGAAGAAGCTTATAAAAAAGAAATGGTACAAGCGAAAAAAGACATTGATGCTTACCTTTCTGAAATGGCAATGAATGTAGATGAAACTAATGTTACTGCATTGACTGATGCTTCTGCACTATCTCAAGGTAAAACAACGTTTGAAAACAATTGTACGGTGTGTCACAAATCAACTGGTGAAGGAGATATAGGTCCAAACTTAACGGATAAAAATTGGATTTACGGATACGATATCAAAGATGTTTTCTTAACAATTAAAAAAGGTCGTCCAAATGGAATGCCTGAGCACGAATCAAAATTGAATCCGGTTCAAATTCAACAAGTTGCTTCTTATGTGTTAACGTTACCTTATGTTAAAGGAACGAAAGAACCGCAAGGAGATATTATTGAAAAATAGAAACCAATAAATTGTAGTAAGATGAGTGAGATGGATGAAGCTTTCAGAGATCGTATTTCAACGGTCAATGAAGAAGGTAAGAGAGTGTGGATTTTCCCAAAAAAACCAAAGGGAACTTATTACAACAAAAGAAAAATTGTAAGTTATTTGATGTTGGCGTTCCTTTTTGGGGCGCCACATATCAAAATCGCGGGAGACCAATTATTACTGTTTAATATTCTAGAACGTAAGTTCGTCATTTTTGGCAAAGTATTCTGGCCGCAGGACATGTATTTGTTCGCCTTGATGATAATCATCGGTGTCGTTTTCGTTATTCTTTTCACGATTATCTATGGGCGTTTGTTCTGTGGCTGGGTTTGCCCTCAAACCATTTTTATGGAAATGTTGTTTCGACGCATAGAATATTGGATAGAAGGTGATTGGACAGAACAAAAAAAATTAGCAAATAGTCCTTGGAACGCGAATAAAATTTTTAAGAAAACCCTTAAGCATGTTAGCTTTTGGGTTCTTTCGTTTTTAATAGCCAATACCTTATTAGCATACATTGTTGGTTCTGACGAACTGTGGAACATACAAACAGACCCAATCGGCAAACATCTTGGTGGATTAATTGCTATTGGCCTTTTCACAACCGCTTTTTACGGCGTATTTGCCTTTTTGAGAGAACAAGTTTGTACAACTATTTGCCCTTATGGAAGGCTCCAAGGTGTTTTGTTGGACAAAAATTCGATGGTTGTAGCGTATGATACAGTCAGAGGTGAAAGCAGAGCAAAAATTCGCAAAGGTGAGGACAGAAAAGAAGCAGGCAAAGGAGATTGTATAGATTGCTTACAATGTGTACACGTTTGTCCAACTGGAATTGATATTCAAAATGGAACACAATTAGAATGTATCAATTGTACGGCATGTATCGATGCGTGTGATACAATGATGGACGCAGTTGGTCAAGAAAAAGGCTTAATTCGCTTTGTTTCTGAAAATGGAATCAAAAACAGAACTCCTTTCCAATGGACAAGAAGAGTTAAGTCATATACAGCTTTATTAGCAGCAATGGTTATCACTTTAGGAATATTACTTTTCACACGTAAAGACTTTGAAACAAATATCATTCGTCAGAGAGGCACCACTTATCAAATCACACAAGATGGAATGGTTAATAATATTTTTGAAGTAAATTTGTTGAACAAAACCAGAAACACTTACAAAATTCATTTTAAAAGCGATGATCCAAGCGTCAAAATTACAGAGGTTAACAGTCACATCGTACTAAAAGAAAGTGGTCAAATTAAAGAACGTTTATTGGTTAAAATGAAAAACGGAACTTTAGAGAATGGAGTTAAAAAAATCCAAATCAAAGTTTACGGAAATGGAAAACTAATTGAAACAATAACGACCAAATTTATCGGTCCATTACTATAAGGTATGAAATTTAGAAACGGAATTATCGTGGGAATGTCACTATTCATTGTGTTCATTCTTTCAATGGTATTTGTGATTAATTCGAAAGGTGCTGAACTAACATCTGATGATTATTATTTGAAAGATAAAGCTTATCAACAAGAAATGGACGCGATGGATAATGCTAAAAAATATGGCAATCCCGTACATTTCAACCTTGAAAAGGATACTTTGTTCATCACCTTTATGTCAAAAGTTCAACCGGATAGCCTTACGCTGATGTTTATGCGTCCAAATAGTAGAAAACTTGACCAAGAGATTTCTATAGACCGTTTGCCCATGGCAATACCAACATCAGAATTTGTAAAAGGAAATTATCAAGTTAGAACAACTTTTTACATTGAGGATCAATTTTGTGAGCAAAATACGGAGTTAACCATCAAATGATAAGCGTCCTCTTAACCGGACTTTATTTAGGTATTACCTCAAACATTCATTGTATTGGTATGTGTGGACCACTTTCTGCTGTGGTTCCCGTTAACCGAAAAAATAAATGGACGATTCTTTGGGGGATAGTAGTTTATAATCTTGGAAGAATTGCAACCTATTCGATATTAGGTGGAATAGTTGGAAGTATTGGCATAACCCTAAATGTGTTAATATCTACACAAATAACAAGTATTCTCTTTGGCTCCTTGATGTTGTTGATTGCTTGGAGCCCAAACTTGCGAAATGTAGCTGAATCCAATTTTATTACAGGACGAATTGGTTCTTTTGTGTCATCTCAATTTCCAAAAGTTCAACAAAAAAATGCTTCGTTAAAACCATTGCTTTTTGGTTTTTTGAATGGATTACTACCTTGTGGATTGGTTTATATCGGATTGTTCTACGCTATGTCAACGGGAACCACAATAAATGGCATGTTATCTATGTTGAGTTTTGGAGTTGGTACTTTGCCCGTGATGATGGTCATGTCCTTTTTTATGCAAAGCATGAATCGTAAATTTTCAGGAGGTTTAAGTAAGCTTCTACCCTATTTCTTGACTTTGGCTGCCGTTTTAACGATTCTAAGAGGAATGAACTTGGGAATCCCTGTTTTAAGCCCTAAAATTGAATTAAATAGTCATGGTCAGCCAAGTATAGAATGTTGCAAATCAACAAAGAGAATTGAACTAAATCCCTAAAATTAATCGAATTTAATTTTTAGTGAATGATCTTTCGTAAACAGATTTGAGCATTCGTTTTCGTACTTAAGCTTTTCTATAAATTGGTTTAGCATTAAAGCTTCTTTGGACTTTAAACTTTGTTTGTTCAATACAACTACTCTCATCTTCAAGAAGTATTCGATATTTGATTTACCAGATATTCATCTTTCTTAAATTCTAAATCACAGGAAATTGTATCAAAAAAAAAGAGTGACATTTCTGCCACTCTTTCAGTATCATTTATGAGTAAAATTACATCTTAATGAACTTCACAGATTCAACTTGTTTTCCAGAAACAAATTTTACAATGTAAGTACCATTTCGTAAGTCATCACAATCCAAGCTCAAGATATTTTCACCTGCATTCATGCTCTTAACATTGATTGTTTTTGCTAGAACTCCTGTTATTGTATAAACCTGAACCGATACTTCACCTGATTTAGCAAGGTTAAAGCTCAATGTTGTGTTATCATTAGTTGGATTTGGATACGTTTTCAATTTTGTTTTGAAATTAGTAGCAATGTTATCTGTTCCATTTTCATCCACACCCAAATAAGCAGATGAACTCCAAATACCACGTCCAAACGTACCAATGTAAATTTCACCTGGGCGACCATTTCCTTCTTCAAACGTTCTCCATGATTGTCTTACTTCATAAACTGGAGTACCTTCAAATCCTGTAGATGCATATTCCCAAGAAGCGCCTCCATTTTCAGTTACAAAAACACCGTTTGATGTTCCAACAACAATGATATCAGAGTCGTCTCTGTCGATGATTCCATCATAACAAGCAACACCCGGAGTTGTAATAGAACCTAATGTTGTGTATGTTGGTGTAGCACTTGTTGCGTTTAACGAACGTTTATTTGAACCACTAAATCCTGAGAACAATATAATGTCATCTGCATTACTAGGATTAACGGCTAAACCTTCGTAATTGGCTGTAGAAATTTTTGTAGCTGTTGTAGCCGTCGGAATTGTTCCATTTGCTCCCGTTCCTACATAGGCTACTTTGGATATAAAGTTAGGGTCAGATGTATATACAGAACCCAATCCATCTACTCTCCAAACACCACTTCCTGCACTGATATAACAATGATTTAAGTCTTTAGAAAACTCAACGTCAATACTGTTAAATAAACCGCCACCGAAACCACGAGCAACACAAACCCAAGTTGGATTTGAAACTGCAAATCTCAATGCATTTCTAGTTCCCCAAAGTTCACCGCCATTAGCATTTACATAAACAAGGAACCAAGACTGATAAGGATCTTGAACTTTTAAAGTATCCCAAGCAACATTGTAGATAACTGTATCTGTTCCCATTGCAACAATTTCTCCTGTAGCATCATTTTGTCCATAATTGATTCCACCTTGGGTAAGAGATGGTTTGTAACGCAAAGTATCATCAAAATACAAAGCATCATTTGCAACATAAGTAATAGAGTCTCCTGAAGACAATGAAGGGATTCGGATTATTGAACCAGAATTATACGTTTTAGTAGGAATAAAAGTAACTGAATCTTTAGAGTTCAAATCATAATACTCAGCTAAGAACAATTCGGTATGGAACGGGTGGTAATTACCTTCTGTTCCTGGTGGATCATATGTTCCAGGAAGATTAGGTTCGAATGAAGTAAATGTTTGACCTTTATCTCCAGAACGACTGATTGAGTTATTGTAAACAGAAGTAAACATAACTCTATCGTTAAAATAAGAAATCTCACACTCAAAACCATCACCACCTGTCACTTGTCTAAACTCTGTCCATGTTGACATAGAGTGGTCATTGTAAAGTGAACCATTATCTTGTGCTCCACCCAATACAGAACCATTTTTATCAAATGCAATTCCATAGAATTGTGTAACGTTATAACCTCTATTAGCTGGAAACCAGTTTTGTCCCATATCATTTGAAATACCAATACCACCATCATTACCAATATAGAAACGGTTATTAACATCCCATTTCATTTCATGGTTATCAGCATGTGCATAAATGTTTGAACTAGGACTTACAAACCATTGTGTGATTTTTTCAAATCCTCCTGAAGGTGGATTGTTAACCGTTTGTTTCCATTTCCAGATATCAATTCCTCCTATCAAAATCTGCTCAGGATCATTTGGCATAACAGAAACAATTGAGTTATACGTTCCTTGATCACGGTAAATATCAAACTCACTTGGAGGAGCTGATGCACCTACGAATTGATTCCATGTTTGACCATTATCGTGTGAAACATGCATACTCAACAAATTACTGTTAGTACGAACCGCATACAAAGAGTAATTGTTTGAAGCATTTTTTATTGGCGAAATTGCATATTCTATTCTACCTGCTCCAACAGGAACTAAGCTATTCGCTGCGGTACCTGATTTGTCTGAAAAAGAAGCACCTCCATCTGTCGAAACATATGTTTTGTTTGAGCCATAAGCTGCAACAATAACTTGTCCATCTGTTGAAATTTTTAAAGCAAAACAACCACCAGAACCTCCTGTAACGGCTGTTACAGATGCATCACCCACTTTCCATTTTTTTAGACCTCCAGTAGTTGCAATCCAAACATAATTATCTGCATCTGAACTCACTACTTCAGTAGCTTCTGAAACACCTGGAATAGCATTCCACGTATCTCCAAAATCAGTTGTGTACCATACACCATTACCCGACCAACTTTCTTGGTTTGATCCTGTTGAAACATATAAAGTTCCATCTGGCGTTTGAGTCATACTGGAAACAAAAGGATTTGCACCAGCAGCAATGTATGATTCTACTCGTCCCCAAGTATTTCCTTTGTTGTAGGAAACAAAGACACCACCAGATACACCACCAGCCCAAACTCTATCGGTCCAAGTTCTATCAATTTGAATTGCACGCGTTCTTCCTCCAATATTATCTGGACCTTGTGCGATAAAAGAAATGGATTTAGATCGCTTCATTTTGGAAATTTGTTTATGAATTTCCATCAATTTTTCACGACTGATTGGTTGCCCTGTAGATACATCAATATAACGTGCTTTTAACCACTCCATTGCATCATCCGCTCTCTGTTCTTGGATGATAGATAAATCTTTTTGAGAGTAGCTTCCATCAGAATTTCCTACGTTCAACTTTGTTACTGCAAATAATGCCAAAGCACTTGCAACTATCGCTGAACCAATTAAATAGCTCTTTTTGCTCATGTTTTTTCGTGATGATTTATAAAATACCGACTGCCAAATTAGTTATAAATTTTGATAATTTAACAGAACTTAAGGAAGTTTGTTCACAAGAAATTAACGATTCGTTTAGAACAAGTGTTTCTCCGCGTGATAGGATGACCTAACCAAAGGACCACTTTCAACGTATCTAAATCCCATTTTCAAACCTAGTTCTTTGTAGTAATCAAACATTTCAGGTGTAATAAATTCAGCAACGGGTAAATGCTTTAAAGTTGGCTGAAGATATTGACCTAATGTCAGAATATCAACACCTACACTTGCTAAATCTTGCATTGTTTCTTCTACTTCTTGCTGTGTTTCCCCTAAACCAAGCATTACACCCGATTTAGTTCTCATACCTCCTTTTTTTAGGCGAAACAACACCTCAAGACTTCGATCGTATTTGGCTTGAATACGCACTTGTTTTGTCAATCTTCTAACTGTTTCTAGATTGTGTGATACAATTTCAGGTGCTACATCAATAATCACTTGTAGATTTTCCCATTTTCCAGCAAAATCAGGAATCAATGTCTCCATCGTTGTGCCAGGAGACTGTTTGCGAATGGCTCTAACCGTTTGTGCCCAAATTTCAGCACCACCGTCTTTTAAATCGTCTCGATCAACAGAAGTAAGAACCGCATGTTTAACCCCCATGATTTTAACACTGTTGGCAACTCTTCCCGGCTCAAATTCATCGACTGGTTCAGGTTTTCCTGTTTTAACAGCACAAAATCCACAAGAACGCGTACAGATATTTCCTAAAATCATAAATGTTGCAGTGCCTTCCCCCCAACATTCTCCCATGTTAGGACAAGACCCGCTTTCACAAATAGTGTGTAATTTATGTTCATCGACCAAACCACGCACTTTTTTGTAATTTTCGCCAGTTGGCAATTTAACGCGGAGCCACTTTGGTTTTTGTATCTTTGGTTTTAGTTCTTCCATGCTATTAATTATTCATCCAATTAATAATGTTATCTTTTAATTGATTTTTCTCAACAAATAAATCTTTATTTCGAACGACTTTTTTTGCTCTAACAATCAATTGATTTGTCATTCTAAAATCGGCAAATGCAATCCAGAAAAAAGCAATCAATATGTAATAAATCCATCCTAGAAAACTGTATTCACCTGCAAAAGAAAACAACAGCCACACAATCGGAATGTTCAAGATTCCAAAAGCAAACATCCCAACAACCACTTTGGTAGAACCCCAGAAAACAGAGCGTTTAAATGATTTCTCAACCCAAGATTTTACAAAATAATATGGTAAATAACAATGTAAAAAACCAAGTAAAGCAAAGGGAAACAAAAGCATTAATTTAAGTTGTTTTCTAGCAAGGTATCCTGATTGCTGAACATTATCAACATCCTCAGGCTGTAACCCTAATGTATCTAACTTCAATAAAAAAGCATTACAAGCAGAACTAAGTTCAAGTAATTGTGTATCCGTTTTTTCTACCGAATTAAATTTATCTGCCAACTTTTTTGAAAATGACCATCGTTCTTTTAAAGAGTAACTTGACTTCTCATCAGTTGAAGTCATCCCCAAGCCAGTTATTGACATTAATTTCTCATGAATTGGAGCCAAATCTTCATCTTCAACATGTGTGATTTGAGCCTTCATTTCTTGCTCAATCAATCGTGTCAATTCAGTAACGACTTTATCTGGATTTTCTTCGTATTCAAGCTTATAATTGTTTAGCAAGATTGGTTCTCCATTGGCAATTAATAACTCACTTCTGAATTTATTTGGTTCTGTGTAATTACACCCAACAGCTGCGATAAATATTTCTTTTTCCCAATTACAAGACTCTAAAGCCGTGAAACCAATTCTTACCGCGCCTTTTTTAACAGGCTTTAATCTTCGAATAAAAACGTCATCAGTAAATCCTTCTCCAAAAATCAACAAACTTCGTTTGCTCACCAAAACATCTGTGCATTTCTGAAAAACTTCTCTGTTTTTTTCTTTCGTATTCACACCATCTTGTTGTCTATAGATAGGCAACATGTGCATACTATGAAGGAAAGGCTTAGAAAAAGTAGTAAAGACATCGGAACGTGTCATAAAAAACACAATGGGACGATTAAAACAAGCAATCACAATCGGATCCATAAATGAAGCTGCGTGATTACTAACATAAATTGTCCGGTTAAAATTGCTTTTTGGATTGTTGACTATTTCACGTTTTCGAAAAAACAACTGCAAAGCAAATCGAACAAAAGACCATAAAGTAATGTACAAAAATCGCATGTGCAAAGGTAGAAATAATCGTTTCGTTTCAACATTACTTTGTTCTTAGGATTTTGTATAGACCGATTTTCAAAATAGAAATAAAACTAATTTCGCAAAAAACATTCCATGAAAACAGTTGGTTTATTCTGCGGAGGCTATTCATCCGAATTTGAAATTTCAATGAAAAGTGCACAAACGATTCAAAATCATTTTCCATCCACATTCAAAGTTGTAAAAATTATCGTAAAAAATGAGCAGGAATGGCTAGCTGAATGGAATGAAACACTTGTGCCTTTTTCGATTGACACACTTTCATTTACTGTAGATGGAAAGGAAAACATAATAGATTTAGGTTTAGTCTATATCCATGGGAATCCAGGAGAAAACGGAAAAATTCAAGCCTTATTGGACATGAAAAAAGTACCATACATCAACTCGGGTGTATTGGCCTCTTCCCTATCTTTTGATAAATGGTTTTGCAATCAATTCCTTTCCAATTTTCAGATTCCAGTAGCAAATTCGCTTTTTTTAACGGATAAAAATGATTTCTCAAACGAATACATTGTTCAACATCTAGGCTTGCCGGTTTTTGTAAACCCTTCTTACTCGGGATCAAGTTACGGTATTTCAAAAGTTAAAAGTGAATCCGAATTAGAATCTGCACTTCACATCGCTTTCAAAGAAGGGAAGACAGTCGTAATCGAATCCTTTCTAAAAGGAACAGAAGTTACGTGTGGCGTTTACAGAAACAAACAAGGCATTCAGGCTTTACCATTAACTGAAATTGCAAGTGAAAATGAGTTTTTTGATTACGATGCAAAGTACAACGGTAAATCGCAAGAAATTACTCCAGCACGCGTTTCTGATGAGATTGCAAAAAAAGTACAAGAAAGAGCCAAATACATTTATTCTCTTTTGGGTTTAAAAAGCATTGCTCGTGTTGACTTCATGGTAGTTGATGACGAACCGAATGTGATTGAAGTGAACACTACTCCTGGCTTTTCATCTGCTAGTATTGTACCTCAAATGTTAGCTTGCGCTGGAATAACGATAAGCGATTTCTGGTCAGAAATTTTGGAAGAAGCAGGTTATTGATTGGCCATCGCATTTAAAACAGGTTCCATCAAATGCTTCATTTCGGTGGCACTTCCCTCAAAGTTATTTACCGTGAAGGAATAAGCAATTACCTTTCCTGACTTGGATTCAACATAGCCAGCATACGCTTTAATTCGGTTGATGGTACCACTTTTCGCAAATACCCTATTCTCTCCTGCTTGACCTTTGCAAAGATTTTTAGCTGTACCACTTTGTCCCGCAACGGGTAACGTTGACTTGTAATCTTCAAAATTTGTTGAATGATACATATACTTTAATACCTGACAAAAATGAAAAGCACTAATGGCATTATTACGCGACAGGCCACTTCCATCTTTTAAATTAATGCCTTCAAGGTTAACTTTATCTTTCCAAAAATTCATGAATTCATTAAGTGCATTATCCGTACTTCCATCATTTGATTTAAAATAACCTACTTGATTTAGTAGGACTTCCGCGAATAAATTCATACTTCTGAGATTCGTCCAATACGCAATTTCCTTTACTGTTTTCCCTTCGTGTGTCAACAACAATTGAAATGAGTCATCGTACGCATTATTCATTTTCATTCCTAAGGTTCTTCTTCCTACTGGAAGTTGTTCAATATAGAATCCTTTTTTCACTAGAATTTTATAAAATTCTA
>CAZHPL010000077.1:0-12207 GCA_964534495.1 uncultured Lishizhenia sp. | reverse complement strand
AAAAAGGTTGACTATTTCAACTGTTTTTTGTCGGCATTTTCTTTATACCAACCTTTATTATCCTTAATTTCAACAGGAACATTTGACTTCTCATTGAATTTACGTTGTAAGTTCATCCAATAAAAGAAACCTCCGAATCCAACAAAAATCAAAAAGTAATTGAAAGAATTACCGATTATTTCGAAAATACCAAATGTCCATTGGAATAAATTACCAAGAGCGTAAAAGAAATCTGTTGAACTCATGTTGATTAAGTTTATTTTTCCACAAAGTAAGCAATTATTTCAACAAAAATCAAGTGTTTTTAAATTTCACCGATAAGATGCAACGTTTCTTTGGCGGATTCTTGTTCTGCGGCCTTTTTTGAAAGACCAGAACCTCGTCCAAACTCATTGTTGTTTATCATTACTTTAACTGTATAACACCATTGTCCATTTTCGTGTGTTTCTGAAACAACTACAAATTCAATTTTTAATTTCTTACGTTGACACCAAATGAATAATTTCGATTTAAAATCAATCTCTTCTTCAAGTAGTCGGTTGAAATTCAGGTATTTACGGAACACGAAATTTTGTAATGATTGTTTTGCCTTTTCGTATCCTCCGTCAAGGTAAATTGCACCAATTATCGCTTCAAACGCATTTCCTTCTAGCGTTGCCAAATTGATTGTTCGCGATTGATTATAGCGCAAAACGTGTCTTATTTCCATGCTCTCACCAATCTCTGAAAGCGTCTTGCGATTAACGATTTTTGATTTCAATTTTGTCAAATATCCCTCGTCATTTTCAGGATAACGCAAAAACAAATATTCAGCAACAACGGCATCTAATATAGCATCGCCCAAAAATTCAAGGCGCTCATTAGAAGGATTATTCTTCGTATTGTTAGTGAAAGATTTGTGCGTAACCGCCTTAACGAATACAGTCAAGTCTTTTGGACGATAACCGAATCGTTTGAGGATAAAGTGAATCAATTTAAGTTCATCCTCACTTCTCTTATTTAAGAACGAAGGGAGTTTCAGAGCTTATTAACCGTTAAATTTTTTGACAATTACACTTGTATTGTGACCACCGAATCCAAAAGTATTGGACAAAGCGATGTTTACTTTTCTTTTTTGCGCCTGATTGAATGTAAAATTCAATTTGGGGTCTAATTCAGGGTCGTCAGTGAAATGATTAATCGTTGGAGGAACGATATCCTCACAAACCGACATCACACATGCGATAGCCTCAATGGCTCCCGCTGCACCTAATAAGTGACCCGTCATCGATTTTGTTGAACTAATGTTCAGGTTGTACGCGTGTTCACCAAATACTGCTTGAATCGCTTTGACCTCTGCTATGTCGCCAAGAGGAGTGGAAGTACCGTGAACATTTACATAGTCAATATCCGAAGGACTGATTTCTGCATCTTCTAAAGCTGCTAACATTGTATTGCGTGCACCAATTCCTTCTGGGTGTGGAGCGGTCATGTGATAGGCATCACCCGACATTCCACCACCTATTACTTCGGCATAAATTTTTGCTCCACGCTTAATAGCATGTTCGTATTCTTCTAGAATCAATGCGCCTGCACCTTCACCCAAAACAAATCCATCTCTTTCCGCATCAAACGGACGAGAAGCTGTTTCTGGTGAATCATTTCGGGTAGATAAAGCTTTCAAGGCATTAAATCCACCCATTCCCATTTCATTTACTGCGGCTTCCGACCCACCAGTAACGATTGCGTCTGCTTTACCTAAACGAATCAGGTTGAACGAATCAATAATGGCATTGGTTGATGAAGCGCAAGCAGAAACGGTAACATAATTTGGACCGCGCAAACCATATTTTATGGAAATATGACCTGCAGCGATGTCCGCAATCATTTTAGGAATAAAAAACGGATTGAAACGTGGTGTTCCGTCACCCGCAAAGAAATTTTTTGATTCCTCTTGAAACGTTTTTAGACCTCCAACGCCTGAACCCCAAATCACACCAATACGGTCCAAATTTGGGTTCGATTCCATCAACGCAGCATCCGCCATAGCCTCTGTTGCTGAGACTAGGGCGTACTGCGAAAATTGATCGAGTTTTCTTGCTTCTTTTTTGTCAATGTGATCTTCCACATTGAATCCTTTTACCTCGCAAGCAAAATGCGTCTTGAAAAGAGAGGCGTCAAATTGTGTTATGGGCGCTGCACCGCTTTTTCCAGCAAGCAAAGCACTCCAATACTCTTGCAAATTATTTCCTATAGGCGTCAACGCACCCATTCCGGTAATAACAACTCTTTTCAACTGCATAGATAGGGGTAAAAATGTATTATCCTACGTTGCTTTCAATGTACGTGATAGCATCACCTACTGTTTGGATTCCTTCTGCTTTATCGTCTGGAATAGAAATATTGAATTGTTTCTCAAATTCCATGATTAATTCAACAGTGTCAAGTGAATCGGCACCCAAATCATTAGTGAAGCTTGCTTCGTTTGTTACTTCACTTTCTTCAACATTCAATTTATCAACGATAATCGAGATAACTTTCGCTCTGATTTCTGACATTTTTTCTAATTTATTGGTTTCAGCCTGCAAAGAAAAAAACAAACATTCAATTATCAAAATAAATCGGGGTATTTGTGGAAAGAGATTGTAAACCGATGTGTAAATGATTCCGTATCTTTGCCCCATGCAAACGAGCCGAATCGTTCTATTTATCTCAGGAAAAGGCACAAATGCCCGCAACATAATACAGCATTTTTCTACTAACAAAAATGTTAAAGTAGTGGGTGTCTTTTCAACGATTTGCAACCCAATGATGCAAGAATTGTGTGAAAATCAAAAGATTGCTTACGTTGAGTGTCTTCAAAAACCCATCTATCCGTCCATTTATTTGAATTTCTGTAAGCAACAGGAAGCGGATTTAATTGTGTTAGCCGGTTTTTTAAAACGAATACCACCTGAATTAATCGTTCATTATCCTAAAAACATCATCAATATTCACCCATCACTCCTGCCTAAATTTGGTGGAAAAGGAATGTATGGAATACACGTGCATCAAGCGGTTATCGAAGCCAAGGAACGCGTTTCTGGAATTACCATTCACTACGTAAATGAGGAATTTGATAAAGGTGAACACATTGCTCAATTCTCCACAACACTTTCTCCTGACGAAACATCTGATTCTTTAGCGGTTAAAATACACGAGCTAGAAATGAAACACTTTCCAATTGTAATCGAGGAATTATTAAAAAAGAAAAATTAGGCTAGTTCTACTTTGTAAACCTCTCTTTTCAGAAGAATAATCCACCAAATGAAAACAGCTAGTGTTGTGGCGACTGAAATCACAAGAAAGAAATGAAACCAATCCACGTATTTCAAATAGTAAAGCACATTCATCGATGAGCCAATTGCTAACAAACGCGGAATTTCTAACCAGTACGCCCATTTTTTTAATTCAAGCAAAGCACCAATGGAAAACATTGTCCAAAATAAAAGCAATGGAAAAATGAATTTATAAAGAGCAGCTATTTCATCAAAAAACACCAAGAATAACAATAAGCCTGCAAGCAGTAAAATAAATTGAAATGCAACATATATCTTGGTCAGGTTTCCTGTTTTTGAATTGACAGCACTTGTGGTTTTTGTTATTCGGAACCATTTGGCCAAAGAAGAGGGACCGTCCCAAAAGAGTGTTTTTATTTTTTGAAAAAAAGAAAATGCATGCCAGTTTTTATAAAGATCGATGTAGAAATGTGTGTTCGCCCAAACGGGATTCCAGCTTTTTAAAGGTGTTGTAATTCCATAAATTGGTGTTTCTTTTTCAGCTTCATACGTTCCAAAAATCCGATCCCAAATAATGAAAACACCAGCATAGTTTTTGTCTAAATAGTTTTGGTTTGTAGCGTGATGAACTCTGTGAGCGGAAGGCGTGTTGAAAATCCATTCTATTGGGCCTAGTTTTCCAATCGTTTTGGTATGAATCCAAAATTGATAAACAGACGAAAAAGCAGAAACGCCCATAAATACAAATGGATCTATTCCTAGTAGCGGAATCGGTAAAAACATCCAGAAAGAAAGCAAATTGTGAATCCAAGACTGACGCAAGGCAACGGATAAATTATATTCTTCGCTTTGGTGATGGACGATGTGAGCACCCCAAAAAACATTAATTGTATGTCCCCAACGGTGTGCCCAGTAAAATATAAAATCAAAAGCGATTGTCCCAATTATAAACGCCAACCAGGGGTTTTCAATTCGCATCAACATAAAATGATTGTAGACCCGGGTATAAGCTCCAATCATAAACGATTTTAGGAAAACACTAAAAACTTGGTTTCCTATTCCGATAGATAAATTAGTCAATGTATCCTCAAAGTGATAAATCGAATTTTTCATGTATCGACCTATCACATATTCCAACCCCATTAAGAGAAAAAAGAACGGAATTGCTATTAATATGTACTCGGCAGCGTCTTTCATGCTTTTTTCTTTTAAAGTTAGAAAAAGCAATCGAGAAAACCCAAATTACTTTATTATTGAATCGCAGCTTGTAATAATTGACCAAACCACCAGCAATCTTCGAAAGAATTATATAATGGTGCCGGTGCAATACGAATAACATTAGGCTCTCTCCAATCTGCAACAACACCTAAATCACTTAAGGCATTGAAAAGCGCTTTGCCTTGTCCGTTTGCTTTGATGGAAAGTTGTGCGCCACGCTGCGCTTTATCTCTTGGTGTAATCAGCTCAAACGTGCACTTGTCTTTGTTTTTTTCGGAAATGTCATCAATAATGAACTCCAAATAAGCTGTCATTTCATCGCGTTTATGACCGATGCGTTCCATTCCAGCGGCTTCAAATAGTTCTAACGATGCTAAATGCGCTGCCATTCCTAGTACAGGTGCGTTAGAAAGTTGCCACCCCTCTGCTCCTGGCATTGCTTGAAAACCTGGTTCCATCTGGAAACGTTTTTCCTTATTATATCCCCACCAACCTGCAAATCGTGGTAATTCGGCATTATTTGCATGACGCTCATGAACAAACATTCCAGAAACGCCTCCTGGAGAAGAGTTCAAATATTTGTAACCACACCAAGCGGCGAAATCTACACCCCAATCGTGCAGCTTTAAATTAATGTTTCCAGCGGCGTGCGCTAAATCAAATCCTACAACTGCGCCAACTTTATGTCCAGCGGCAGTAATGGTTTTCATATCAAATAATTGTCCCGTATAATAATTTACACCGCCAATCATTACCAAAGCCAACTCTTCGCCTAGCTCCTCTATTTTGGATAAAATATCTTCTAGTCGAATCAAATCTTCTCCATCGCGTGGTCCAACTTCTACTAAATTCTCTTTCGACAAACCATGAAAATGAACTTGTGATTCCAAAGCATATTGGTCACTTGGAAACGCTTTCGCTTCACACAGAATTTTCGTTCGATTACCTTGAGGACGATAAAACGAAACCATCAATAAATGCAAATTGGTGGTTAATGAATGTGTTACAACCACCTCGATCGGTAAGGCTCCGACTACATTTGCAGCGTATTGCGTTAGATTTTCATGATACGAAAACCAAGGACGACGTGATAAAAAATGACCTTCTACACCAAATTTTGCCCAATCTTCTAGCTCTTCATTGACATATTGTACCGCTTTTTTGGGTTGCAATCCCAATGAATTACCTGTAAAATAACGAACTGTTTTTTCATGGAAATTAGGAAAATTGAATTCCGAACGAAAGGAACGTAATGGATCTTGCGCGTCCATTTTTTGTGCAAAGTCAAGTGTGTTCTCGAACATTAGATAAAAGTATTGGTTACATTTGTAGCGTTACAAATATACACAGTAAGATGACAGCAAAGCCAATTAAACGTGAGGTTTCTCAATCCCTTTTCGAAGCATCTAAAAACTATTTTCCAGGTGGTGTAAATTCACCCGTTCGTGCCTTTAAATCAGTTGGAGGTACGCCTTTGTTTATCAAGAAAGGTGATGGCGCACACATTTGGGATGAAGATGACAATCAATTTTTAGATTTTTGCTGTAGTTGGGGGCCATTAATTTTAGGTCACAATCACCCACATGTTTACCAATCTATTGTTTCCACTTTGCAAAACGGGGCAAGTTTTGGTGCGCCCACTCGTAAAGAGAACGAATTGGCAGAGTTTATTCTTTCTCGCATACCTTTTATTGATAAGTTGCGTTTCGTGAGTTCAGGTACGGAAGCGGTAATGTCAGCTATTCGCCTAGCAAGAGGTGTAACAGGAAAAACGAAAATTGTAAAATTTGATGGTTGTTACCACGGTCATTTTGATTCCTTATTAGTAAACGCAGGTAGTGGTTTGGTTACCTTTGGAACCTCATCGAGCGCCGGTGTGCCAGAAGTGTTAGCAAGAGAAACATTGGTTTTACCTTTAAATGATCCTGAACAGTTAAAAGCTTGTTTTGAAAATTATAAAGACGAAATCGCTTGTGTGATCATTGAGCCGATTCCTGCTAATAATGGATTATTGTTACAAGATGGTGTGTTTTTAAAACACTTAAGAGAAATGTGTACAGAATACGGCATTCTCCTCATTTTTGATGAAGTCATTTCTGGTTTCAGAGTTGCATTTGGTGGTGCAGCAGAATTATATGGAATCGAACCTGATATTGTGACATACGGTAAAATTATTGGTGGGGGCTTGCCTGTTGGTGCTTATGGAGCAAAGAAGGAAATCATGCAATTTGTTTCACCTGATGGACCTGTGTACCAAGCGGGAACACTTTCGGGAAATCCAGTAGCAATGGCAGCAGGTTTGGCACAGCTTCAAATATGTGCAGAAAATAATTTTTACACACAATTAGCTGAAAAAACGGCTGGATTTGTAAGTCGCCTGAATACTTATTGTAAAAACAACAATATCCCTGTTGAAATTGTATGTATTGGATCCATTTTTTGGTTTTCGTTCAACGGTCACAAACACGTTACAAAGGCGAGTGAAATCAATCCTGATATGAGCAAATTTAACCATTTACATGCGTTTTTGTTAGACAGAGGTGTGTACTTTGGTCCAAGTGGGTATGAGGTTGGGTTTGTGTCAAATGTACACACTAGTGAAAATTTAGCGTATGCTGCAAGCCTTATTGAGCAAGGACTACACGAAATAAACACAAAATAATTGTTAATATTTGTTAAACAAATTGTGCGTGCATAGTATTTGCTGAACAAATATTTCAGTATATTTGTATTGTAACTAAATTGTTTTACATGAGCTAAAGATGTAAAATAATGAAATTACAAACTCTCTTATTTCTAAATTATGCAACACAAAGGTGAAATCTTAGAAAAAGCCGTGCGCGAAAGTGGCATGCCTTTGACTAAACTAACAAAAAAATTAAGTCGGAGTAGACGATGGATCTATAACGCATTCGAAAACCCAAATCTTTCCATAGAGTACATTCTTGAAATTGGAAAAATTATTCATCACGACTTTACGGATGATATTTCTGAGTTAAAAAAATACAGAACGATGAAAGCTGAAACAATAGATGAGGCGAAAAAATCCAGTGAAAAAAATTGTGATGAATCAACCGAGTTTTGGAAGAACAAATACTTGGGCATTCTTGAAAAGTACAATCTTTTGCTTGAACACAAAACAGCGTTTTAATAACATTTAACCTGTTCATTTAGGGGGGGTTCAAAAAAACCAAAGCAAAAACTTATCATTTATGTTAATTTTATTGGCTTTTATTTAGTTTAAATAAAATTCAAGATTGTGTTTTTTTAACTTTTTTTTATTATATTCGTACATAGCTACTGTATAGTCAACATACGCTGAAAGATTGGCTATATGTGTTATTAACTCAAATATTAAATTATGCAGCATAAAGGAGCAATTCTTGAGAAAGCTGTTCGTGCAAGTGGGATGTCGTTGGCCTCGTTGACCAAAAAGCTGAATAGAAGTCGGCGTTGGATTTACGACGCGTTCGAAAACCCTTATTTGTCAATCGAATACATTCTCGAAATCGGCAAGATTATACATCACGATTTCACGGACGATATCGATGAGCTGAAAAAATATCGTTCCATGTCATCAGAATCAACACCTTCGTTTTTGGATAAAAAACCAGAAGAAACGGTTGGGTTTTGGAAAGAAAAATACATGGGTCTGCTAGAAAAATACAATAATTTATTAGAAAAAGTTTCTCCTCATTAACTGTCGTTTTCTTACTAGATTTGTCGAATGATTCTTGTAACAGGAGCATCGGGCTTAGTAGGCTCTCATTTGTTAATGGTTTTGACAAAAAACGAAGACAAAGTTGTCGCTATCTACAGAAATTCGAAAGGGATTTCTAAGGTTGAAAAACTTTTTCAACACTACTTTCAAAGCAAAGCTCCTGAACTTTTTAAAAGTATTAAATGGGTGCAAGGTGATTTACTCGATTTGGATTTTTTGAACCATTTATTTAAAGAATATACCTTTTCGAAGGTATATCACTGCGCTGCTTTTGTTTCGTTTCATAGAAGTGATTTCGAAAAATTAATCCGCCAAAATCGTGAAGGAACTGCAAACGTGGTAAATTACTCCTTAAAATATGGGGTGAAGAAATTGGCTTATGTGAGTTCTACCGCAGCCGTTGGAAAGTCAAAATCAGTTTTTACAACTGAAAACGATAAGTGGGATCCAGAATCTGGAAATTCGGGTTATTCTATTTCAAAATTTGGGGCTGAAAAAGAAGTTTGGCGTGGCATAGAAGAAGGTTTACCTGCTGTTATTGTCAATCCGTGTGTCATTCTTGGTCCAGGAAATTGGAACGACAGCTCTTTGACGCTTTTTAAGACCATTGAAAAAGGGCTTCGTTTTTATCCATCAGGCTCAAATGCAGTTGTAGATGTAAGGGATGTTGCCTTTTCACTGCACACTTTAATGGAATCCAATATTGTGAACGAACGCTTTTTGTGTGTTGGCACGAACATCACCTACAAAGCACTTTTTGACCAAATGGCTGAAAAAATGAATGCCAAAAAACCATCCATTGCAGTACCACGTTGGTTGGCCGTATTTGTGGCTTTTCATCTTGAAAAATGGAATAAATTAATTGGAAAAAAAGGTGGTTTGACGTATGAATCAGCGCGAACTTCTTATAATCACATTTCTTATTCATCCGAAAAACTTCAAAAAGCAATTTCGATAACGTTTCACCCGCTTGATGACACGCTCCAAAATGCCATTGAAGGTCGAACAAAAAGTTGATTCATGCGTTTTGTAACCATGCGCGAAAAGTGGTTAATCGGTACTTTGGTCTTGTTCTACACAGTTGGAACCATGGGCATGTTGTTACCCGAACACGCTGCTTTTTTTCAAACACTTTCCCCATTCAACCTGTTGTTGACTTTTTCTATTTTGTTACTGGCACGCAAAAAGAAAACCACAAACTGGTATTTGTTTTTAGCAATAGGAACAATTGCTGGTTTCACTGTTGAATGGATTGGTGTTCACACGGGTTATTTGTTTGGAAATTATCAATACGGAACGAACTTAGGGTGGAAATTGGACGGAATTCCAGTAATAATAGGTTTCAATTGGCTCTTAATGATTGTTGGTTCTGCTTCTGTTGCAGCACGAATTTTCAATAATCGATGGTACGAAATCATCAGTGCGGCTTTACTAATGACCCTTTTTGATGTGGTAATGGAACCTGTTGCTATTCAAAGTGATTTTTGGCAATGGGAAAACAATGTTATTCCTATTTATAATTATGTGTGTTGGTTTCTAATTGGTGGTGTTTTACAATTCATTTATTACCAATTGAAATTACGTGAATCGAACAAAGTAAACGATGCCTTGTTATTGATAATGACTGTTTTTTTTATCATTCTTAACGTCTTTTGATATGTATTGGTGGGGACCGATTGTTTTAGTTTTGACCTTCCTCGGAATGGAGTTTATGGCGTGGGCTACGCACAAATTTGTGATGCATGGATTTATGTGGTATTTCCACCGTGACCACCATCAAGAAGAACCTGGTTTTTTTGAGAAAAACGATGTGTTTTTTCTAATCTATGCGATTCCTTCTTGGTTGTGTATTATGTTGGGAATGATGAACAATAACTACGTCGCTGTTTGGATTGGTTATGGAATTGCTGCTTATGGTTTTGCGTATTTCTTGATTCACGATGTGTTTATTCACCGTCGTTTCAAATGGTTAAGAAATGTGGATCATCCGTATTTTTTCGCCATCCGAAAAGCGCATAAAGTTCACCACAAGCACCAAGGAAAAGAACACGGTGAATGCTTTGGAATGTTGATTGTTCCACCGAAATATTACAGAGAGGCTAAAAAAGCATACTTCGCGAATCACAAAGCATGAGTCTTTATTTTTTGGTAATACTATTGGCATTTGCCGGTCCACTTGCACTGAGTTTCGATAAGAAAGTGCATTATTACACCCATATCAAAAGTGTTTTTAGTGCCATCTTAATTGTTGGTGGAGCGTTTATTATCTGGGATCAAATCTTTACAGATGCGGGTGTCTGGGGGTTTAATCCGCGCTACATTCAAGGTTGGTACATCGGGCGTTTACCTTTGGAAGAAATTTTGTTTTTCGTAATCGTCCCCTACAATTGCTTGTTTATTCATGAGGTTCAAAAAGCCTATTTCCCATCCGTGAAACTGGAAAAAACAGTCTTGATTAGCCAAATTAGTTTTGTCGTTTTCGGGATCGTTCTATTGTATTTTGGCGCCACAAATTACTACACACTTTCAGCAGTTGGCGTGAGTTTTTTGCTTTTATTGCTTGCTTTACAAACGCGTCAAAGATTTGTTCCTCGTTTTTTTCTTACTTACCTCATCGCTTTAATTCCTTTTCTTATTGTGAATGGCATCTTAACGGGCTTCACAACACCAGAACCGATTGTTTGGTACAGCGAATCTCACATTGTGGGGTGGCGCATTGGAACCATACCTATTGAAGATTTGTACTACAATTTTTCCATGCTTTTTCCAATGGTTTGGATACATGAACGCTATCTTTCTGCGAGTACTTAGCCTTGTTTACGTACCTTTGCAAACATGACACAACAGGAACTTTTTGTCCTGGACTTAGCTGCTGCTTTGCACACAACGGGAATACCAGCTCACCGACTCGAAAACACTATGCTTTCGGTGTGCGAAACGCTTCAAATACGAGCCGATTTTAGCGTCACTCCCGAATTGGTTTTAGTGGCTTTCAACAATGGAGAACGGTCACATACACACATGCTCAAATCGCGTGGAACGGAATTGCACCTTGAAAAAATGGCTGAATTGGACCAATTAATTGTGCAAGTTAAAAACCCACAATTTGATTGCGAATTCGGCTGTCGGGAAGTAAAACGCATCAATACATTGCCGGAACGTTTTCCAACATGGATCAATATCCTTTCGATTCCGGTTTCAACGGGAAGTGCGGCTTGTTTGTTTGGGGGAGGTTTTGCTGAAATTATTGTCTCGGTTATCATCGGGACGTTCATAGGTCTATTGATTCAGTTGCTATCCTTTTTCCCCAACTTGTCGAAGCTAACCGTTTTGTTTTCAGCTATTTTTGCCATATTTATTTCCAAATATGCTCAACAGTTTTTGGGGACGTATGCTGTCGAAATTGCTACGATTACAGGATTGATTTTACTCATTCCCGGCTTCACCTTGTCGCTTTCCGTCACGGAGTTAGCCAATGGGCACGCACAATCGGGAACCATCCGTTTTTCAGGTGCATTGATTACCTTCATTATGATTGCTGTGGGCATCGGGCTCGGAAGTCATTTAGCAACCCATATTCATGGACATCATTCTTCATTTCATTTTCAGGAACCACCCTTTTGGATTTCTTTGTTAGCATTAGCACTCGTTCCTGCTGGGTTTTTAGTATTGTTCAAGGCGCATACAAAAGAATATCCGTGGATGCTATTGGCTTGCGCGATTTCATTTTATAGCATGAAAAATCTCGGCGGACTGAATCTAGGAGATTTGGCCGTTTTCTTTGCTGCAGCAATTCTTGGGTTGACATCTAATATTGTTTCACGTGTTATTGCAAAACCTGTCACAATTTTGCTAGTTCCTGGTATCATTCTTTTGGTTCCTGGTTCTATTGGCTTCAAATCCATCTCTTTTTTGGTCAATGAGCAAACCTTAAATGGATTGGAAAGTGCGGTTTCAACCTTGTTATCTGCGGCCTCTTTGACTGCAGGTTTGTTGTTTTCGAACATGGTT
>CAZHPL010000076.1:0-12463 GCA_964534495.1 uncultured Lishizhenia sp. | reverse complement strand
AAGCCTTCTGAATATACAAGTTACCTTACCGAAGTAATGGTGCGCGACATCATTGACTCTAAGATTTTACCTGAAGGCGCATTGCAATTGGTAAGTGGTTTAGGTCGCGGATTGATTGATTCTGTAGATAGCCGCGATGTTGTGACTTTTACTGGAAGTGCTGCAACAGGAAAAATGCTGAAAGCCTCACCGCGTATAGCACAAGAAAGCGTTGCATTCAACCTCGAAGCCGATTCACTGAATGCGATGGTGTTGGGTAAAATGGCCACTCCGGGAACGGAAGAATTTGACTTATTCATCAAAGAAGTGGTAAAAGAAATTACCATAAAAGCAGGACAAAAATGTACAGCTGTACGTCGCATCATGGTGCCTGAAAATGTACTAGACGAAGTACAAAAAGCCGTAGCAGCACGTTTGGCTTCCACTAAAATTGGAGACCCAAGTGTGGAAGGCGTTCGCATGGGAGCTTTGGCAACGCGTTTACAGGTAGAGCGTGTGAGAGCGAGTGTTGAAAAATTAGCCACTTCTCAGCAAATCATTTATGGAAACTTAGATGAATTTGAAGTGATTGGCGCCGACAAGAATACAGGTGCTTTTTTCTCTCCGATTTTGTTCTTAAACGAAGATCCATTTAACAAGACAGACGTACACGACATCGAAGCGTTTGGTCCGGTTTCAACGATTATGCCCTATAAAAACATAGAAGATGCTATCGAATTAGCCAAAATGGGCAAAGGTTCCTTAGTTTCTTCAATTGTGACACCAGACGATAAAGAAGCACGCGAATACGTTGTTGAAGCCGCAAGCATGCACGGTCGTATTTTGGTGTTAAACAAAGACTGTGCGAAAGAAAGTACAGGTCATGGTTCGCCGATGCCGTTGTTGACACATGGAGGACCAGGTCGCGCAGGAGGCGGAGAAGAAATGGGAGGAAAAAGAGGCGTTTTGCATTATTTGCAACGCACGGCCATTCAAGGCCATCCAACGACCATTACAGCCATTACACAACAGTTTCAAGTAGGAGCAGCACAGCCTGAAGCCAACCCACATGTGTTCCGTCAGCACTTTGAAGAATTGAACATCGGCGACACGGTTTTCACGCACAAACACACCGTTTCAGATGCAGACATCGTGAATTTTGCCAATGTTTCAGGCGATAATTTCTACGCCCACATGGACGCTACATCCTTGGAAGGAACCATTTTTGAGCGTCGCGTGGCACACGGATATTTTGTCCTTTCAAAAGCAGCAGGCTTGTTCGTTGACCCGAAAAAAGGGCCTGTTTTGTTGAACTATGGAATTGAAGAAGCACGCTTTACAAAACCCGTTTATCCGGGAATGACCATTGGTGTGCGTTTTACAGTGAAAGAAAAAATCGATCAAGAAAAACGTTCCGAAGACGATATCGCAAAAGGCATCGTGAAATTCCTTGTGGATGTCTATGACGAAACAGGCGAAACCGTTGCACTAGCTACTATCCTAACAATGGTAAAAAAATTGAAAGACGCGTAAATTTTTTTGGCGCCTCATCCGCCTACACCTACAAGTTTGTTTCAAAAGCAACTACGCCAATAGTAAAGCAACAACGAGCTTCCGCCGGTCGCTGTTGTTGCTTTGTTGCTGAGTACTTTTGTTCACAAAGCTTTCCGTCTCCGTCGGGGCGTGGGATGAATTTGAAGATGCGTTTCCGCAATCCCTTCTCAATTGACAAAAGTGAGGAAAAGAAAATTTTCGAATGGCTAATCCCGAAGGGATGACATAATTTTATTCTCTGAACGGCTTCAATTGAGACTTGACTTCTCCCCTCGAGGGGGAGATACAGAGGGGTGACCATTTTGTGTCAAGACAAAAGGACTAATCCTCAACTTCGAAGAAATAAAAAAACTGCGTTCCTTTTTCGACCTTTAATTTTAAATGGACTTGAAAACAAATCATTCAAGCTTTAGCGAAACCACTATTTGCAATTACCATTTTAAATTCATTAATTTTACATTCAAATCGTTAATCATGTCTCAAATCACTGACTTCTCACAATTGGATGTAAAGAAAAAATACTCGTACGCCGATTACTTGACGTGGACTTTCGATGAGCGAATTGAATTGATTAAAGGCTGGATTTATAAAATGAGTCCTGCTCCGAGAAGAAAACATCAGGCCGTTTCAAGCAATCTGTCCTTTGAAATGAAAAAATATTTTATTATTTGTAATTGTCAAATTTACGAAGCGCCTTTTGATGTACGATTAAAAAAGAACAAAGGAAGTGATAGCGAAGTGGACACCGTTGTGCAACCTGACATTTCAGTTTTTTGTGATGTTAGTAAATTGGATGATCGCGGCGCAATTGACGCCCCTGATTTAGTGGTCGAAATCACATCGGATAGCACCATGAAAAAAGATTACAACGAAAAGTTTAATCTTTACGAGGAAAATGGTGTGCAAGAATATTGGATTGTTAATCCCGACTCAAAAAGCATGGAGATTTTCACAAAAGTGGACGACAAATTTGAATCAGCGGGTGTGTTCAATGTCAACGATGGCGCTTTGTCGGTCACTTCAGTACTTTTCCCAGAACTAAACGTTGATTTAGTGAGCGTTTTTAAGGATTAATGTCCAAAACGATTAAGCTGTTTTATGCTACAACAGTTAAACATTTTCACTTTATTAAATCAAAAGCCAACTTAGTCTTTTCTATTTTTTCTTACCTGTATTAATCCCAAACGGCAAATACAAAGGGCAAAAACGCACCAAGGATGTAAGTGTGAAAACTACGGCCAAGACCAATAAAACAATTCCAAGCGTACCCGAAACTACATTTGTCAAGTTCAATATTAAAATTACGATGGCGATCAAAACTCGTACGATTCGATCCACATTTCCCATATTTGCTTTCATAATAGTTGATTTTATTTGGTAAATGTCATACAAAACAGGTAGAAATTGTGTGACTTAGGTTACTCAATCAACTTCTGTGCACGTGCGAAAGATTCAAACGCAACAACTGAATCATCGTTGTACATGCTAGAAATTGCGTGTCTTGGTGGTGTTTTGCTAATTCTTTCGCTAATTGCGTTATTTTTTCAGGTTTCGATAAGGGCAAACCTTCCATGGTTTCAAACAAATCTTCCAACATGGTGTGTGAATGCTTCATTCTTCGGGCAAGTCGCCAACGTTCCTCGATTTGATATTGTGTGATACTTTTTTCGTTCAGCATTTCCAAGCACAACTTTACCAGCGCATTGTTTTCTTTGAAGAATTGAGGCATATAAAATCGCATTTTACCCTCGTAACATTGTTGGTCGAAATCAATGGAGCGAATGCGGTATTGCACATCGTCAAAATCGTGTGTGATTTCAATAACGTAATTATAGGAACGCATATCGCCCAACAACGTAAAGAAACAACGCTCATTGAACTTGATAAATTCTTTGGCTAAACGTGTCTTGTTGGTTTTCGGATGATGAATATCCACTTTCAAAAAATCGTCACCGGGAATCCCTGAAATGTGTTCTTCGATTAAGGTGTTTCCGTCCACGAAATAGGCAATGCGATTCGGTGACAAAATATCCTCCATTTCAAGGCCGAGAATCCGCGAAACATCCGTTCGTTTCACGTAAAAATAATCGTAATTATCGTTGAAATTATTGATGATACGAATTCGAAATGGATTTGAATTTCCAAACAAGCAAAAGTCTACTCGGTCCACGCGCAAATGCTCAATAACTGAAACATCACCTTCCGTTTTGAGCATAGAATAGATGTAACACAAACCCTTGTTGATTTCTTCCGCGTCTTCACTTCCATACATGACAGTTGTCCATAAGGAATCGCCCATCATAAACGAATCGCGGTAACGCAACAAGTCATCGTAGGTCAGCGGTAAGTCAATATAACGACCGTATTTTTGCAAATAACGCTCCACGGGAGGCGAAAGCGGATAACATTCTTTCTTCATCAATCCGTGGCTCATGGCAAATAAGTTTTAGGCTTTACGTGCAATTGCTTTCAAGGCGGCTGCAACTACGTCTTGTGTGTCGATACCGTATTTAGTCATCAATTCCATCGGTGAACCACTTTCTCCAAAACTATCGTTTACAGCAACGTATTCTTGAGGTGTAGGCAAAGATCTGCTTAATACTTGTGCAACGGCATCACCTAATCCTCCGTGTCGCATGTGTTCTTCTGCTGTAACAACGCAACGGGTTTTGGAAACTGATTTTAAAATCGCTTCTTCGTCCAAAGGCTTAATGGTGTGCATATTGATTAATTCAGCTGAAATGCCTTGTTCCTTCAAAAGTTGAATCGCTTCGATAGACTTCCAAACTAAGTGACCACAAGCAATAATCGTAACATCTGTACCTTCTGATAACACATCTGCTTTTCCAATAACGAATGGCGCATCCGGCTTCACGAAAACAGGCATTACCGGTCGTCCAAAACGCAAGTAAACAGGCCCTTCATGGTCTGCAATGGCTATAGTTGCTTGTTTCGTTTGGTTGAAATCCGCTGGAACGATAACAGTCATATTAGGAAGCATGCGCATCATCCCGACATCTTCTAAAATTTGATGGGTAGCACCATCTTCGCCCAATGTTAAACCTGCATGAGAAGCACAGATTTTTACGTTTTTCTTTGAATAAGCTACCGACTGACGAATTTGATCGTAAACACGTCCAGTAGAGAAATTAGCAAAAGTACCTGTAAATGGAATTTTTCCTCCAATGGTCATTCCGGCTGCTAAACCAATCATGTTTGCTTCAGCAATACCCACCTGAAAAAAACGTTCTGGATGGGCATTTTTAAAAGCATCCATTTTTAATGAACCAATTAAGTCAGCACACAACGCAACGACATTTGGATTTTTTTGACCTAATTCAGCCAAACCTTCTCCAAAACCTGAGCGCGTGTCTTTGTTGCCTAAAATTTCAAATTCCATTTTTATAAATTTAAATTGATTGTTTTATTTGAGTCAATGCGAAATACTTTTTCTTTTGTATACGCCGTTGATTTTTGATTTTTTTCGCGGTAAACCACTTTGTAATTTCCGGGTTGAAGATTCCAGTTTCCTTTAACGCTGTCGTCTTCCAAATTACAAACCCACTCAAAAGTGTTATTTTCCTTAACAACGAAAATCTGCCCGACTAGTCCTTTTTGAGCACTGTAGGTCAACGTTCCGTAAGGCACCACGTCAATTATTGTTGTTTTACTTTGTTGAATGTCAATGCGTTGATAGGTACGTGGCAAGGTGAAAATTTCCACATCATATGTACCAACTAAGTATTTTTGCTTGGCGTTTAATTGCTGGTGATTCAAAGTTTCAATATGATCTTTTTGCATTACACGCATCGTTAAGTGATTGACGCCCATTGCTTTCGTTGTCATTTTCAACCAACCTTGTGGCGCATCCACAGAAATAATATTGTGTTTAAACTGTTGAATGCTAATGTCTTTTTTCTCCACCTTCGGTAAAGCATTGACCACCAAATCGTATTTTAATGAAGGATCCATGAAAACCGTATCCGGATTTCCATACCGATTCAGCGTATGTGTCCACGTATATTTCAGTTTTTTTGTTCCTGCTTCGTAGATGAAAAGACTAACGTCCGTTTCAAGTGGTCGACCTTGTATGTCATTCAAATTGATTTGAGCGGAAGTACTTAATAAAGTCTTTGAAATCACACTGTTCAGTACCGTTTTAAACGCATCTTTACTTTCTGCGTCCGTGAATGAACCAATGCAGTTGAATTTTTCCAAATACGATAAATCCATTCCCAAACCTATGACGAAAGGAGTCACTTTAACGCCTTTTTCTTTTAGTTTTTTTGCAATAACGCAAGGGTCATTATCACAAGATTCCAAGCCATCCGTAATTAGAATAATAAAATTACGCGAATTGGTATCAGGGAAATCTGCTGCTGACGCTTCAAGTGAACGCGCTATAGGAGTGGCTCCTTTTGCATTGATGCTTTTCACTTTTGCTTTAATAGCATCAATATTGTTGTAGGCGAAAGGAACTTCCAATTTGGTGTCATTGCAATCCTGATAAGTGCTAGTTACCGCCGATTGATGTCCGTAAACACGGAGTGCAATTTCAAGATCGGGAATACCTCGCAATTTTTCAATCGAGTTGGAAAGAATTTCCTTCGCGGCCGACATGCGGGTTTGCTTGTCCCAATCCAAGTTCATACTGTTGGACGCATCTAAGATGAATAGAATGCGCGTTTTTGTTTGACTGAAGCTCGAACTCCAGCTTACGAACAACAATATGAATAGTAAATATTTCACTAATTAATAATCACCAAGTGTTTCTTCCAGTTGGTTCAGTGCGCGTTCCAATTGTTCAGCATTTGGTGCCGAACCATGCCATTTGTGTGTGCCCATCATATAGTCCACTCCTTGTCCCATTTCTGTTTTCATAATGATGACAATCGGTTTTCCATTTCCTGTTTTTTCTTTGGCAACATGCATAGTTTGGCGAATGCTATCGAAATCGTGACCGTCCATATGAAGAACGTCCCATCCAAAAGCTTGCCATTTTGCATCTAAATTACCTAAAGACAACACATCGTCCACATCTCCATCAATTTGACGACCGTTATAATAAATGGTAGCAATGATGTTATCTACTTTGTTCGCCGCTGCATACATGGCTGCTTCCCAAATTTGCCCTTCTTGTAATTCTCCGTCTCCATGTAAGGTGTAAACTATTGACGTATCGCCATTTAGTTTCTTGGTTTGTGCAGCACCAATTCCGACGGAAAGACCTTGACCTAAAGAACCAGAAGCCATGCGAACACCCGGTAATTTTTTATCGGTTGAAGGATGGCCTTGCAAACGAGTAGATAATTTTCGGAAAGTAGAAAGTTCGCTTACTGGAAAATAACCCGAACGTGACAAAACACTGTACCAAACCGGCGAAATGTGACCATTTGAAAGAAAAAATAAATCTTCATTTGCTCCGTCCATTGTGAAATCGGAAGCCGTATGTTTGAGTTGCTCGAAATAAAGAAACGTCAGGAAATCAGCGCATCCAAGTGAACCACCAGGGTGACCAGAACTGACAGCAGCAACCATTCTCACAATATCTCTTCGAACTTGCGAGGCTATTTTTTTCAAATCATCATTATGCATCGGGAAGGGTATTTTTTTCTTTTGCAAAGCTAAGTTTTATTACTTTAGCTACCGCTAAAAAAAAGCTGAATGCAACTTTTAGTTTAAAAAAAAGTCTATCAACAAATCTAATTAATGAAAACTACCATTCTGACAGCGGTTTTTTTATTGGGATTACATGTTTCAATCAATGCGCAATCGTACAATAAGGACCTATTAAAAAGCTATACACTTACTGAGTTGAAAGTAATAGAAGCTAAGAATAACCAAGAAATGAAAATGCTAAATTATGCTGTAGAAAACGCAGTGTATTTAGTTGATGTTCCTCAAGGAAAACAAATAAATTTTCCAGTTTTAGATGGTGATGGTTCGTCAAAGAAATTTACAGATTATGGCCTTAAAATTATTGACCGCACACAGTATTTCCGATTAAAGGAAAATTCAAAAAAAATATTAGTTGTTAAATCTTCGAACATTCTCCAATTGGAAATGAAATAATTTCAAACATGAAAAAGATACTCACATTTTCACTTTTCTTCTTTGCTGCAATAAGCAGTTTTGGACAAACAACGTTGACAATAACAGGCCCAGATTATCCACCTTCAAGTCCTTTGAACTGTAGTGCAATTGTCCCTACAGGTGGTGCAGGAACAAATTTCATTGATGGAGCAGGAAATTACCCTTCTAACTCAAGAGATACAGTTGTTTTTTGTCCGGATTTAACACAGGGTTCTAAAGTTTCCATTGCTTTTGCAACCAATATTGGTTTTGAATTCAATGTTGATCCTACGGATACAATATACATTTTTGATGGTCCCAATACAAGCGCTCCTTTGTTAGGCGCTTACAATTCAGGAACAAATCCAAATGGTTTTTATGTACAAGCATCCTTTTTAAATAATCCTACTGGATGTTTGACTGTAGTTTTCCATTCTGATGCAGCAACAGAAGGTACGGGATGGGTAGCTAACGTAGCATGTGGTGATTTACCTCAACCGTATTATCCGCATATTGAGGCCTGCAAAAATGGGGTAGGAGCTAACGTTTTGAACCCTTTAGATACAGGTTATGTTGATGTTTGTTTGGGCGATTCAATTATGTTGATTGCTAAACCAACTTTTCCATATTCATTAGAAAACACAGGAACAGGATATTCTCAAAATGCTGGAAATTGTACTTATAACTGGGATATTAGTGGTGGCGGAGGCACATTTTCCAATGATACAATTTGGTTTACACCTACACAACGCGTAGGATATTATGTTGATTTACGTATTACAGACCCATTTCCATTAATTGAACGAATTACTTGTAAAATTCGCGTTTCTCAACAACCTTTCTTTGGTGGTACTGGTTCAGTTGAAGATACAATTTGTTTAGGTACTACTACTCATTTATTAGGAGGAGTTACACCAACGGATACGGTTGGAGTTGAGATTCCAGGAAGTGAATTTGCCATCGGTGGAATCTTTGCAGGTTTAACGTTCCTACCCGATGGATCTGGAGCACAATACACCACTTCTATTGCTATATCAGGTTTCGATTCGACTGCGGTTATTTCTTCAGGAGCTGATTTTGACCAATTGTGTTTAGATATTGAACACTCTTACATTGGTGACTTAGAAATACAGCTCACCTGTCCAAACGGAACTTCGGTCTCACTCATGAATGCCTACACAGCTTCCATTTTTGGAACTCAGTTGATACCCGGTGGTTGTGGTAGTGGAATAGGTACTTTTTTAGGTAATGATACCAACATTGATGGTGGTGCACCAGGTACACCTGTTATGACGTATTGTTTTTCTCCAACGCAAGCAACTTTTGGAACGATTTGCGCTGAAAATTCAGCAGGAAATACCATCGCAAATGCCTATGGTTTTCAAACCATGAACCCGAATGGGGTATATTTACCAGATGGTAATTTTGATAATTTCGCTGGATGTCCTGTAAACGGAAACTGGACAATTACAGTACGTGATAACCAAGGTATTGATGACGGTTATATCTTCCAATGGGGATTGTACTTTAACTCTTCACTTTACCCAGAATCAGAAACGTATCAAAACACCGTTACTACAAGTTGGTGGAGTCCAGACCCAAGTATTATTTCAGGGATGAACGATACTTCAATTGTTGTTCAACCAGGGCAGGTTGGAAATTTTGGATACACTTTCAATGTGACGGATAACTTCGGTTGTCATTATGATACAACTGTTAACATCAATGTGGTTGCTGGACCATCTATTTTCCCTCCAACGTTTACATGTAGTTCAACTTATCAAGCGACAGGAACACAAACTTTTGGTGGTGGTGTTTGGTCTTCGCCAAGCCCAGAGGTTTCATTTACAACTTCAACATCTGATAACCCTTTAATAACGGCCTCCACTCCTGGAACGTATGTCATTAACTTCCTTGATAATGAATGTAGCGGTACGGTTTCAACCCAAATTGAGTTTCTTTCAGACATAGCAGTCGACATTTTGGATACCATTGTTTGTGCGAATACCAATTTCTTAATTGAACCTGTTTTCTCTTCGAATGGCTCATTAAGCACAGCTTATACAATCAGCTGGAATGATGGAACTAGTGCAGCCACGCATCTTGCAAATGCACCAGGCACTTATGTTATCACTGTATCAAACTCTTGTGCTACCGATAAAGATTCCTTAACTATTTTAGAGCAACCAACAATAACTATTGATCCGCTTTCTTGCGACTTGAAATATCAAATAGCTAATACTTATGCTCCAAATGGAGGATATTGGTCATCCGTCGATCCTGCGATTTCCTTTTCAAATGCAAATTCATCTAATCCTTTAGTTAGTACAACTTTAGGAGGTGTATTTCCAATAACTTTCAAGGATACTGTTTGTAATACAACGCTTTCGGATAGTATTGAATTTCCACCTTACATTACATTGGTATTAGTGGACACTACGATTTGTATTGGATTGTCTGCTGATATTGTTCCTTTAATGACGAACATTACGCCAACTGAATTGAATTATTCACCAACGTATAATTTCTCTTGGAATGATGGATATACAAATACAACTCGTCCTGTGAATGCCGCTGGAATTTATGGTGCCACTGTTTCTAACGAGTGTTACACAAAAACAGCTACATCAACTGTAACACTTGAACCTTGTGATATCACAGTTCCGAACATTATTTTCATTTCGTCAACGGTTGGGAACAACTTGTTCTTTATTACTTACCATGGATTGGCTGAGTTTAATTGTGTTATTGTCAATCGTTGGGGTGACCTGATTTATGAATACAGTGACCCAGCAGGACATTGGGATGGAAAAGATAAACACGGCCATTTAGTAACAGAAGGAACTTATTTCTATAAAATCAACGCTCGTTTCGATGGAGTAGAAGAAGGTTTCGTGAAACAAGGCTTCGTTGTTGTAAAACACTAACCTCAGATATACTTGAGATAAAAGCAGTTGTCTTCGGATAACTGCTTTTTTTATTTAGTTTCCTTCCTTTGGAATAAAGTCGTTTCTTACCTTTGCTGAAATTTTAAAGCCAATGACAAGTCAGCTTACTTTTCAGGAAGATATTTTACAAGGAGTACCAGCCGTGGTTCCTCCTAAAAAAGAATACGATGCATCTGTTAATCATGCGCCAAAGCGAAAAGATATTCTTTCGACAGACGAAAAGAAATTGGCTTTGCGAAATGCATTGCGTTATTTCCCGAAAGAACAACATGCTGAATTGGCAGAAGATTTTTGGCATGAATTGAATACTTATGGACGCATATACATGTATCGCTATCGTCCAGAATACAAAATGTACGCACGTCCGATTCAGGAATATCCAGGAAAGTCTGAGCAGGCGAAAGCCATTATGTTGATGATTCAAAACAACTTGGATTACGCAGTTGCGCAACATCCCCATGAACTGATTACGTATGGTGGAAATGGTGCTGTTTTTCAAAATTGGATTCAGTATCGTTTGACCATGAAGTATCTAGCTGAAATGACAGACGAGCAAACCTTGGTGATGTATTCAGGTCATCCGATGGGCTTGTTTCCTTCGCATAAAAATGCTCCTCGTGTAGTGGTAACAAATGGTATGATGATTCCAAATTATTCCAAACCAGATGATTGGGAACGCTTCAATGCGCTAGGAGTCACACAATATGGACAGATGACTGCTGGTTCGTATATGTATATTGGCCCGCAAGGAATTGTACACGGAACAACGATTACAGTACTGAATGCTGTGCGTCGTATTGCAAAAAATCGCGACGATATAAAAGGAAAATTGTTTGTAACGGCAGGTTTGGGAGGAATGTCAGGCGCTCAGCCAAAAGCAGGAAATATTGCGGGAGTTATTTCTGTAACCGCTGAGGTAAATCCAAAAGCTACTCACACACGTCATTCACAAGGTTGGGTGGATGAGAAAATTACCGATTTAGACGAATTGTGTGCTCGTGTTCGCAAAGCACAAGAAGCAAAAGAAACCGTTTCAATTGCATATCTTGGAAATGTAGTTGAGGTGTGGGAAAAATTTGATACTGAAGGAATTCATGTGGATTTAGGATCCGATCAAACATCCTTGCATAATCCTTGGGCTGGAGGTTATTATCCAGTTGGTTTGAACTTTGAAGAAGCAAATGAAATGATGGCTAAAGAGCCGGATAAATTCAAAGATTTTGTACAAGATAGTTTGAGAAGACACGCAGAAGCCGTTAACAAACATACCGCAAAAGGAACGTATTTCTTTGACTATGGTAACGCCTTTTTATTGGAATCTTCACGTGCAGGAGCAGATGTAATGGCAAAAAATGGAATCGATTTCAAATACCCATCTTACGTACAAGATATTTTAGGCCCAATGTGTTTTGACTTTGGTTTTGGTCCTTTCCGTTGGGTTTGTACAAGTGGAAAGCCCGAAGATTTAGCAAAAACAGATGCGATTGCTTGTCAGGTTTTAGAAGAAATGATGCTTCATTCTCCAGAAGAAATCCAACAGCAAATGGCGGACAATATTCAATGGATTAAAGGTGCACAAGAAAATAAATTGGTTGTTGGTTCGCAAGCACGTATTTTGTACGCGGATGCTGAAGGACGCATGAAAATCGCTGAGGCATTCAACAAAGCGATTGCCAATGGGGAAATCGGACCTGTAGTTTTGGGTAGAGATCACCATGATGTATCAGGGACAGATTCACCTTATCGTGAAACATCGAATATTTATGATGGTTCTCGATATACAGCAGATATGGCGATTCAAAACGTAATCGGTGACAGTTTCCGCGGCGCAACATGGGTTTCTATTCATAATGGTGGTGGAGTAGGTTGGGGAGAAGTTATCAATGGTGGTTTTGGAATGTTGTTGGACG
>CAZHPL010000075.1:0-12531 GCA_964534495.1 uncultured Lishizhenia sp. | reverse complement strand
AAAAAAGTCCAACACTTACGTGTCAGACTTCTTTCGTGCGCATGACTGGATTATAGAACCATTTGCGCGACGTGCAGTGGATGAAAAGCATCCCTTCGGGAATGTGCTTTTTTGTTTAGTACTCACTTGTCCGCTAGCGAACAGAATCGCATAAAACAAAAAAAGCACCTTTTGTTTCACAAAAGATGCTTTTCATCAGAGTGCGCATGACTGGATTCGAACCAGCACACCTAGTGGCACCACCCCCTCAAGATGGCGTGTCTACCAATTTCACCACATGCGCGTCAAAAAATGAACTTTAACAGCTTTTTTTCTCTTTAGAAAACTACCTTTTAAAGCGTTTGCAAAATTAAAATAAAAATGTTTGTTGCTAAGTATTATTAATCTTTTTGAAGAAATATCCTTTAACAATTTTTTAAATTCAGAATTCGTGTAATTTTGCCCAAATTTTTTAATAATGTCCGACTCATCGCATAAAATCTCCCTTGCTGGTATTTTGATAACTATTGGTATCGTTTTTGGAGATATCGGGACTTCGCCTTTGTATGTTTTTCAAGCCATTACAGAAGGTGGAAAATACATTTCTGAGGAGTTCATTTTAGGCTCCTTGTCCTGTGTGATTTGGACGCTAATTCTTTTAGCTACAGTTAAGTATATTTATTTTGCACTAAATGCAGACAACCACGGTGAAGGAGGAATATTCGCTTTGTTCGCCTTGTTAAAACGACGCAAAATGAAATGGGTAATCATTCCCGCCTTGATTGGGTGTGCTACACTCTTAGCCGACGGATTTATTACACCCGCCATTTCGATTTCTTCTGCGGTGGAAGGTGTGAAAAATATTTACCCTGATCTACCGGTAATTCCTATTGTTGTTGGAATCATCGTCGTTTTATTTGCCATTCAGCAGTTTGGAACACAGGCAATCGGTAAGTTTTTTGGTCCCATCATGGTCATTTGGTTTATCTTTTTAGGTTATTTAGGTTTCATCAATGTGGCCAAAAACCCAGAAGTATTAAAAGCGTTCAATCCTTATTATGCCTTTAATTTGGTTGTTAATGTTAAAGGTGGTTTTGCTGTATTGGGCTCTGTTTTCCTTTGTACAACAGGTGCTGAGGCTTTATATTCTGATTTGGGGCATTGTGGAAAAGGTAATATCCGTATCAATTGGGCAATTGTTTCTTTATTGTTGTTTACCAACTATTTGGGGCAAGCCGCCTTGTGTTTATCGGATGGATTCACATTGAAAGCCAATCAAACGGTTTTTTATGCAATGGTACCTCAATTTTTACTTCCTTTCGCGATTGTTATTGCAACTGCAGCGACCATTATTGCTTCTCAAGCCTTGATAACAGGTGTCTTTACCTTGATGAATGAAGCCATTAAATTAAAATTGTGGACCAACTTAAAAGTGAAATACCCAACCGATCACAAAGGACAAATTTACATTCCGTTTATCAATTGGTTCTTAATGGGAGGCTGTTTGTTAGTGATAGCCATCTTCAAAAAGTCAAGTGAAATGGAACATTCCTATGGATTGGCGATTACCATCAATATGGTTATGACCTCCTTGTTGCTCGTGTTTTTATTGTTCTTGCGCTTTCCGAAATTACGTCCTTTGTACTTTATCATCTTTACGTTCTTCATTTTCATCGAAGGGATTTTCCTATTCTCCAACTTAGGCAAAATCATTCATGGAGGTTGGTTTACTTTAGTGCTTTCCATCGCCTTTTTTATCTTATTGTTTTTGTACTACAAAGCCAGAGAATTGCGCACCAGTATTACTGAATACATTTCCATGAATAAAGTAATTCCCTTGTTAAACGACGTGCGAAATGACGATAAAATACCGTATGAAGCAACCAATTTAGTATTCCCGACACGCAGTAATTCACCAGAGAAATTAGATTTGACGGTCTTTCATTCCTTGTTCATGAAAAAGCCACGCAAGGCGGGTGTGACTTGGTTTTTGCACATTGAAATTTTGAGTGAACCGTGGGGCGTGCATTATTCTGTAAACGAAGTAATCGACAAACATTGTTACTACGTTAACCTGCAACTTGGCTTCAAAGAAGAACACCGTATTGAATACATGATGCGTAAAATCCATTGTAAAATGGTCGAAAAAGGTGAATTGGTGAACGAAAGCGTTTTCGAAAGTGTACGTGGTAAAATCGATGAAATTGACTTCAAGTTTATTGTGTTGAATTCTCGCGTAGCGATGGATAATAAATTGACTCCGTTCCAACAATTGTGCGTGAAAGGCTACCGTTTTGTGAAAGCAACCGGATTGCAACCTGCTGAAGATTTTGGATTAGACAAAACAAATGTTTTTGTGGATTACATTCCAATTTCTGTTACAAGTCAAATCGACCAAGAAATAACGGAAGATTACGAAGACTACTCCAAGAAATGTCAGAGCTAGGTGTCGTTAAAGCATCCGTTTGAAGTAACGTTTAGAAGTTAATTTGGGCGTTCCCCGTTCAAAAATCGTCATACTTCCTCTTTTTCTCGGTGGCGGGCTTTCCGCTGTATCTCCGGTTTTCTGCTTTCGCGCAAGGACAACTCAACGAAGCCGTAGGATGCCGCTACTATCCCTAACGCGGGATTGAGTTCACTTAATGAAGAATCGCTGTTTTTTCATGCTTTTTGTTGTTTGTAGTTGAGTCATTGAAATAAAATTTAATCCGTATCTTTCTACCAAATTCAATGGCATGAAGCGAATCATTATCTTACTCTACGTACTTTCTTTTGTTTCTGATTTTTCTTTTGCGGCACCGGGTGATACAACTTGGGTAACCGTTTATGAAAATCGAAAAATTGATCATTATGGCAACTACGACACAACCGCTGTCCTTCCTGCTGCGGGAACGCAATACCGTAAAATCAGAATGCACTACATTTTAGGAAGGTACACTTGTCCAGCCGGCACACAATATTGTGGTTCGTGGGATTACACAACTTTAGTTTACGCAAAACCTCAAAATGCGGACACCGTCGAATTGGCTCGTGTTATCACGCCTTATGCCACCGATTGGTCGACTGCCCGTAAGCACGACTACATCATTGATGTGACCGATTATGCGCCCATTCTAGCTGGTAATTTGGACATGCAATACCAATACGAAGGTTATTCTTGGGGTTTTACACTAACACTAAAATTGGAATTCATTGAAGGCGTTCCACCGATGGATGCGGTTGCCATAAAAAATGTCTACGACGGTTATTACGCCATTGGAAAAACAGACGACCCAATCGAATCGCATTTGATTCCAAAAACGTTCACTTATTCAGCTCCTGTAACCAACGCAATCCTCAAAAATACCATTAGTGGTCATGGTTCGGATGATAACGGGTGCGGAGAGTTTTGTAGTAAATACTATCAGCAATTTATCAACGGAAATCAAATTTCTCAAAAGCAATTATGGCGAAGTTCTTGTGGTGTGAACAACATCTATCCACAAACAGGAACATGGCTTTTTGAGCGTGCGAATTGGTGTCCCGGTGAAATAGTATATCCGATTTTTCACGACATTTCAGCTACTACCAATCCTTCCAGTCCATTCGAAGTAAACATGGATTTTGAACCCTATACAGCGCCCAACCAATCCAATACAGGAGGTTTTAATATTGTATCCCAATTGATTACTTACAAAGCACCGAACCATAGTTTAGATGCATCCATTGAAGATGTAATCGCTCCCACCAATGACCCGAATTATGCCCGTTCAAATAGTATTTGTAACCATCCCATCATAAAAATCAAAAATGTGGGTACAGATACTTTGAAAAATCTAACCATTGAATATCAATTAGTTGGTGGACAATCGGCAACCTATAACTGGACTGGGAATTTAGCCTTTCTGCAAGAAGAAACAGTTGATTTAGGATCGAATCCAGTTGTTTTTAATGGCAATGAATCGAACCAGTTTTTTGTGCGATTAGCTGCTGTCAACGGGCAAAGCCAAGATCAAAATGCCTTGAATGACACTTACCAAACAACTTTTGTAGCCGCTAAAGCCTACCCGGCAACTTTCAGAATGTACTTAAAAACAAACAATGCAACGTCCACAACCAATCCGCCTTATAACGAAACGAATTGGACGATCAAAGATGCGTCAGGAACCGTTGTGGCAAGTAGAATTAATAACCAAAACGATTCGTTGTATATTGATACCTTATCGCTGCCATCAGGTTGCTATACCTTTGAAATGACGGATGATAATTGCGATGGAATTAATTGGTGGTACTATCAATATTACGACATCAACCCGGGAATTGGACAGGCGAAATTTATTAAAGAAACGAATTTAGGTCCCTTAAAAAGTTTTACAGGTGATTTTGGTTGCAATATCAAGGAAAACTTCACAGTGGGTTACGTACTTGCCGTTGACGAGATCGAAGCACCAATGGGTTCAATAGACTTATTTCCTAATCCTGCAAAAGACAAAATACAATTACTCGCGGATGTATTGAAAACAGAAATTCTTAATTATACCATTTTTGATGCGGCAGGAAAAACCATTCAATCGGAAAGTGTTACCATTTCACCGAGTACCGTTTTAAACATCGACACAAAAGACTTGAAAGACGGACTTTATTACATTACTTGTAATTTCCAAAACGGATTCGCAACGACTAAGAAGTTTATTTTGAGTAGGTAGGTCATTTGTGAAATAGAGGTTTATTCATTTTTCATGAAAACAAATTTATTATTAACAAAATGGCTGGTGTATTTGATGTCTTTTATCTCACTTTTTGCATGCGAAACGGCAAATGACCCTAAGAAACTATACCTAGTTGAAGAGTCACAAAAGAACATTCTAACTACTTTTTTAGAAGGTGAGGATTTATTTGCGTCCATGCAAGAAGAAATAATGGTAAGTGTAGACCGTTCAACTGATAATTTGCGTTTGATTTATGGGAAAATGTATGAAGTAGATAGTCTTTCAGGTGTAGTAATTAGTGAATTGGAGAAAATGAAAAGGTCCATGTTTCGCTCATTTGACGGTTTGACTTCAAAACAATTGTCAGATTTAGTTTTGGAGAAATCTTATAAAAAAAGCAATCCAAATACCTATGATCTAAGAAAGGTTACTTACGTTGGAGAAAGTGAATTGTTTTCAGGTGAAAACGCACAAAAC
The DNA here is from genome assembly GCA_964534495.1 of uncultured Lishizhenia sp. Lineage (GTDB taxonomy): Bacteria > Bacteroidota > Bacteroidia > Flavobacteriales_D > Crocinitomicaceae > UBA952. The sequence goes on along the minus strand of CAZHPL010000075.1, from coordinate 7,387 downwards.
ATACCGTTTTTGTATAAGGATTTCAGACATAAATTAGGTGATTTGTTGATTACTTTGAGTACTTCAAAATCATCACATCCTTTAAAACCTTTTTACGATTCGAATATCTCTGATTTTAAAAACGAGCAAGATTTCTCGGGACAATTTGAAAGAATGGTAAAGAGGAATTCCATTAATTCAGAGTATGTTAACTCCTTAAAAATAATTTACCGAAAACTGACAAAGAGCAAGCAGGAATGGTCACAATTACTAACACCTAGTGAGTCTTGGATAGACGATTTTGGTATCCTATTGGCATTAGAAAATGAAGTTTTGACTGCTCGTAAAATTGCTTTTGAACAAATAAAGAGCACTGTCAATTTCTGCGGCTGTTATGATTTTTCAAGTATTGAACCCATTGTTATAGGGCCAAACACAGCACATACAGGAGATACCATTGAACTCAAAATGTTCGTTGCTGCATTAAATCAATATCGGAATCCAGTTGTGAAGTTAAAATCAAAAGGAAAAGTGATAGTTGAGAAAGGAATTGCAAAAGTTCAAGTAATTGTTCCTAAATCGGACAAATTTAAAGTGAGTGGAAATTTAAAACTGATGTCTAAATCAGGCAATATTTTAAACTTTAATTGGTCACATCAAATGGAGGTTTTGCAGTGAAGACTAGCCATTTTATTAAAAAACGAACCGTTTAAATTAAGTTATCAACTTTTGTAAAAACTAAGAATTCATTCCTTAGCTTTGGTTGTATATCTAATTTTTTACTCAAATGGGAAATGTTTTTTTGCACTATTGGTGGGTTTTACTAATTGTTGTTTGTCTTGTTTTATAAAAATATATTCTTCGCTTTTTATTTGGAATGGTCATTGTGCCAGAAGATAAAATCGGTTTAGTTACTAAAAAGTTTGTCCTTTTCGGTAATAATAAAGAACTTCCTGATGGACGCATCATTGCTACGAACGGTGAAGCAGGTTTTCAAGCAAAAACCTTAGCACCAGGGCTTTATTTTTGGATGTGGGTGTGGCAATTTGATGTAACAATGGAGTCATTTACTATCATTCCTGAAGGAAAAATTGGTTTATTACTTGCCAAAGATGGTATGGAAATTCCAACAGGAAATATACTTGGGAAATTCGTAGATTGTGACAATTTCCAAGACGCTACAAAATTTCTTCAAAATGGTGGTCAGCGAGGAAGACAGTCATCCTATATTACTGCAGGTTCGTACAGAATTAATACCATGCTTTTTCAAGTTTCAACAACTGAAATGGTGCGTATCCAGGAAAGTATGGTAGGAATTATTACCACATTAGATGGTATGCCAATTGAAGCGGGACAAATCGCAGGTAAACTCATTGATGATCATAATAATTTTCAGGATTTTGATATTTTCATAAAAAATGGTGGTAATCGTGGACTTCAACCACAAGTGATTTTAGCAGGTTCTTATAATATCAATCCGTGGGCGATTCAAATTGAAGAAACACCCATGACAGAGATTCCAATTGGTTATGTGGGAGTTGTTATTTCGTATATCGGACAAGAAGGTCACGATATGACAGGGATAGATTTTAAACACGGGAATATTGTTGAAAAAGGATACAAAGGAGTTTGGTTAGAACCGCTTGGACCAGGTAAATACCCGATCAACAAATACACCATGAAAGTCGAATTGGTTCCAACAACCAACCTTGTCTTGAATTGGGCTTCTGCTCGCAGCGAGGCGCATAATTTAGACAAAAACCTATCAACTATTACGGTACGATCAAAAGATGGTTTCCCGTTCAATTTGGATGTGGCTCAGATTATTCATGTTCCAAACACAGAAGCACCAAAAGTCATTGCTCGTTTCGGAAATATGGTGAATTTGGTTTCACAAGTTTTAGAACCAACTATAGGAAATTATTTTCGTAACTCCGCTCAAGACAGTGATGTGATTGCATTTCTCTCCACCCGTAAAGAAAGACAAGAATCAGCAAAAGCACACATCAAAAAAGTCTTAGACGAGTACAATGTAAATGCTGTGGATACTTTGATTGGTGACATTGTTCCACCTGAATCATTGATGAAAACACTGACCGATCGTAAGATTGCTGAAGAACAAAAAGTGACCTACGAAACTCAAAAACAAGCGCAAGAAACGCGTCAAGGAATGGAAAAAGAAACAGCCATTGCTGACATGCAAAAAGATATTGTAAAAGCTCAACAAAGCGTTGAAATTGCTGAAAGGACAGCAAATGCCACTGTGAAAAAAGCAGAAGGTGACGCTACTGGTGTTAAATTAGCAGTTGGCGCAGAAGCAGAAGCGACTAAATTACGAGCACATGCTGAGGCAGAAGCAACAAAAGCTAGAGCTCAAGCTGAATCAGAAGCCATCAAAATGAAAGCATCAGCAGAAGCGGAACAAATTTCTTTGACAGGTAGTGCGGAAGCAGGAAAAATTTTAGCCATTGGTAAGTCGACTGCCGAAGCGTATGAATTAGCCGTAAAAGCTATTGGTGGAGAAAATTTCACAAAATATAAAATCACAGAAGAATTAGCAAAAGGTAAGGTGAAACTTATTCCTGATGTTTTGATTGGCGGTGGAAACAACGGAAATGGCTCTGCAATTGATGGTTTACTGGGTTTAAAACTCATGGAACTCATGGAGCCAAAGGAGAGCAAATCTATTGACAATCAAAATCCAAAATCGAATACTGACAAAAAGCCACCGCTTCAAGAATAGTTAAAAAAGCGCGTTCATTTCGAAGCTTTTAGTTGTCAAAGTTGTAAAGGATATTTGTTTGTCTTAAAACTACTTTTCCTATTGCTTCGAATGCTTATGTATTCCACTTTTTGTTCCTACCTTTGTGGCTCATGTCACTCTTACATAAATTCATGATTCGTTACAAAACCAAGGAAGAAATCGCCATCATGCGTGAGGCGGCTCAAATCGTCAGTAGAACCTTAGGCTTAGTTGCTTCCAAAATGAAACCTGGAACCACTCCAAAAGAATTAGATCGCTTAGCTGAAGATTACATTCGTTCTCAAGATGCCATTCCCGGATTTTTGGGACTTTATGGTTGTCCAAGTACGCTTTTGATTTCTGTAAACGAACAAGTTGTTCATGGTTTACCAACGGACCGACCGTTCCAAGAAGGAGATATCGTTTCAGTGGACTGTGGCTCCTTGTACAAAGGTTATTACGGTGATCATGCTTATACTTTTGAAATTGGAGAAGTAAAGCCAGAAGTAAAAAAACTACTGGAAGTCACAAAAGAGTGTTTGTATTTAGGTATCGAACAATGCACGAACGCTAACCGTTTGGAAGATATTGGCTGGGCGATTCAAACACATGCAGAAAAGCATGGTTATGGTGTTGTACGTGATTTGGTTGGACATGGGCTAGGGAAGGCCTTGCATGAAGAGCCACAAGTTCCCAATTATGGTCGCCGTGGACGCGGAAAGAAAATCCAAGATGGATTGACGATTGCTATTGAACCCATGATCAATATGGGAACAGAGCGCGTTGTAACACTTGACGATAAATGGACTATTGTTACTGCAGATGGCAAACCGAGCGCACATTTCGAACACAATATTGCTGTTGTGAATGGTCAGCCGGAAATCTTATCGACATTTGATTTCATTTACGAAGCGTTAGGGAAGTAAAATGCACCGAGAACGTCGTTTGTTGTCAATTATCGTTCTGACCATTTTAGTTTACGGATTTAGCATTTATCAGGATTACGGAATGATTGTGTTTCCGTTTCCCATTTTCGATTTCATGCTGTTAATTGCAAGTTTTCAGTTTGCATGGTGGAACCGAAAAGACATCATTACACTTCGGAAATGGTATTTTATTCCGTATTTCAGTGCGCTTTTTTTCAAGTTGTTGACCAATCAATTATTGTGGAGTGTACTATTAAATGATCAATCATTAGAAGCTCTTCAGAAAAGTGCTGTCTTGGATTGGATACAACTGTCGTATCATATTGTATTGATTTTATCCTTTTTTGCATGGACGCAGCTTGAGAAAATACCACATCGTTATTGGTTTATGGCGATTTTTCTACTGCTTGAGGTGTTAGGATTGTTTCCTGATAGCTATTATTTTGGATTAATAAGTATCGTTTGTGGTGCTACCTATATTTTGTATTACAAATCCAAAAACTCATTGTCCTATTTGCTTTTATTGCACGGGATTTTGGATGTTTTGAATTTGTTGATGTTAATGCAGATGAGGTAGAAACGTACTTTGTTTTTACTTCATTCCTTATATTATTAGAGTCCCTTTTTTCAATAATATTTTTTCATTTTCAATTGCTCTTCTGCGTAAGGGATAGTAGCGGCATCCTTCGGCTTAAGTAGCGCGAGAATATTTGCGGGTGGGAAAAAGACGAAGATACAGCGGATAGCCCGACCTCGACAAAAACGAGGAAGAATGACGATTTTTTGTCGGGGGAACGCCCAAAATAGGTTTCAATGAACTTTATTGTATACCAATCGTTTAGTAATGAAAAGCTTTCAAATTCAAACAATATGCATATTTCTATAACAGGATTGAAACCCAAAGGATTTTTAGGTTTTTTTCGTTTTTGGCGCTTAGCGATTCCTTCATTTTCACAAGCACAGAAGGCAAAGGGCAATTTGTTTTGCGAAGTCAAGCGTGTGGAAGGATACCAATGTACGCTTACAGCTTGGGAAAGTCGCGAGGATATGTTGGTTTTTATGCGTCAAGGAGTTCATTTAAAAGCGATGCAACAGTTTCACCGAATTGCTACTGGAAAAACGTATGGTTATGAAGCGGAAAATGTTCCGACATGGGATGTAGCCTTTGAATTGCTATCAACAAAAGGAAAAGAATATTAACCTCAGTTCGATTATTAAAATTGGATACAGACTCGAAAAATTAGCAATTAACACAAATGAAAAAAGGCTGAACCAAACGGAACAGCCTTCTGTATAATGAAGAAGTAAATTCTTATCTTGCGAAGTTTTTCTTTTCGCGGATTCTTGCAGATTTTCCAGTTCTTTCGCGGAAGTAGAAAATTCTAGCTCTTCTTACAGCACCACGTTTGATAACTGTAATTGTATCAATAAAAGGAGAAGCGATTGGCAAAATACGCTCAACACCAACGTTTCCTGACATTTTACGAACAGTAAACGTTTCCGTTGCTCCACTTCCTCTGCGTTGTAATACAACACCTTGGAATTGCTGAACACGCTCTTTGTTTCCTTCAATGATTTTATACGATACTGAAATCGTGTCACCAGCTCCGAATTTTGGATATTCTTTTGTGGCAACTAGTTCGTTCTGAATTTCTCTAATTAAGTCCATCTTTATTATTATTAACCTACTCTGTTCGAATCGGGGTGCAATATTACAAATTAATTCTGAATGTTATCACAAATATTTCAAAAATAATTATTCAACAACAATGCGCATTTCCATGAGTCCCAAATACGTGAGGTTTTTGAATCCTTTTGACACCTTTAATTTAAAATCTCCTTCAGATTTCAGGGTGTCCATTTTTATTAAACACAAGCGTTGATCACAAAAATCGCCTGTACAATCCATGTTTTCTTCACGGAATGAAATGGTTCTCGAAAAGTTGATTTTTTGACCTTGTTCGTTTTTTAATTCAAAATTCATGGGAACATCCAAAATGGGAAAACCATAGTAAGAACGAATTTCGAAAAACACTTTTTGTGCTTGATCCGCTTCAAATTCCAAATTCACATTTTCACCGGCTTTCCATTTGTATTCTTTAAACGTATGTTGTTGCTTGTTGTCTGAACATGCTACAGCAACCATTGCCAATAAAAATAGACTTAATATTTTTCTCATACGTTTAAAACAAGGTGTACATTAAAAGCGATAGTAAAATGACAATGCCATAAATAATTACCAATTGTCGATTGATTTTAGGATTTGGCAATGCAACTGACTGTTGTTTTTGGGGTTGTGGTTTGGCAGGTTTGGGAGTGGGTTTAGGTTCGTGCAAGCGATCTTCTGCTTCGATTATTTCTTCAACCTCTTCCTCGTCGTCGGTTTCGTATGTTACAGTGACTTTCGTAGAATAGTTTTCCCAGCGAAAAATATAATCTTTACCCAAAACCACTTTGTCGCCTTTTCGGAGCATCTTGAATCCGTGTAGTTCCTGACCATTGATAAACGTTCCGTAAGTTGAATTCAAATCCGTTAAGAAAGCATTTCCTTCAGAATCACAGAAAAACTCCGCGTGTTTTGCTTCAATGCTAGCTCCTGGAACCACTAAATCATTGCCGGGGGCACTTCCAATACGAATATGAATCTTTTCCATAGAGCGAATTTAAGGATTTATTTATCGAATTGCTCGACCACTTTTTTTAGCATGAAATAAATGTCTTCTTGGTGTAAAACTTCCGACTGTTTAACGGTGACATTATTAAACGTGCGTTGAACACTTTTTAGTTTTGAGAAATCTTTTGCCTTTACTTTTCGTTTAAAAACTTTTTTGCGCATGGCATCAAATGCGACAATTTTAAACGTAATCATGGGGCGCAGAGAGGAATGTTGTCCGTCTAGCATTGGATAAGACAGACCTCCTCTTCCTGAAACATTGATAGAAACGCGCACGTAATAATCTTTTTCAAAATTACGAACGGCATTGCGTTTCGTTCCTGTTGGTAATCCACGAACGTTATTGCCCCAATTTCCAGTTTGAATTTGTCTGCCTTTTTTGGTTTGACGGTAAGTATATTCGGTTTGTGCACTCAATTGCTTTGCAACCGTTTGAACAATAATTTGTTTCATTGAGTCAACAATGGCATCGGAGAAATAAATCAATGAATTGGTGGTGCTTGTAGTTGTTGTTCCAAATTGAACTTTATAAGCATTTGTTAAATCCGAACTGATTTGAAAGGAAACATCGTAAATGCCGGCTGTGTTCTGTGCAAACATGCGCAAGCTTGCCGAGATTACAAAAATCAATAAAAATATACGTTTCATAGGTGATTTATTGAGTGCGAATTTACAACTCTAAACGCTGATTTTCACATGAATCATATTTTTTTAGTTGATAAGTTCCTTTGCAAGACCTAAAAAAACTGCGTAACAAAATGTAATTTTATACTTTCAATTCAATGTATGGGAAAAATCATTGCAATAGCAAATCAAAAAGGAGGAGTAGGGAAGACAACCACTGCTATTAATTTAGCAGGTTGTTTAGGTGTACTGGAGTACAAAACACTTATCGTGGATGCCGATCCACAGGCAAATTCAACGTCTGGGAATGGATTTGATCCAAAAAGTGTGCGTAATATTTATGATTGTTTAGTCAATGAAATGGATCCGAAAGATGTGATTTTGACTTCTCAAAGTCCGAATTTGGATATCCTTCCTTCTCACTTGGATTTAGTGGGTGCT
>CAZHPL010000074.1:11431-12563 GCA_964534495.1 uncultured Lishizhenia sp. | reverse complement strand
ATATCCCACGCTTTTGGGGAAACAAACAATTGTTGCGCAACATTATGATTAAATTCTTCACGAATGGATTTCAAAATTTCTGCTTGTAAAGCCTTTGCAGGCAAACCTGGATTGTGCATTCGCATCACCAAACTATTCGGGTGAATACGTTCCATCAATAAAATCGAGCGTTGGTATGCTTCCAATCGTCCTGGCAAGAAAAATTCTTGACGTTGTTTTTTCAATTCCACTTGCAAATAGCGCACTTCCTTTTCTCCTTGCTTTGTCAAGAAAAAATAAACCACTGCTACAATTGCAGTAGCCATAACAACTAAAATTCCGGTAAAGACAAGTAAATGCATAGTTTTGTTTTTTCGGCAAAGATAAACACATGTTGAAAGAAACGTTACAGTTTTTACAAATCAAAGCCAAGCTTTCTTTATTTTTACGCTTCCAGAATAGAAAAAATGCTTGATTTCAAAATACTTGTACCTGTAATTCTTGTGATTTACTTTGTTGCGCTTTTTTTTAGTGGCAAGAATAACGTCCAAAAATGCAAATTCCAGTTCATTTTTTGCAGGAAATAAACAAAGTCCTTGGTACTTAGTTGCATTTGGAATGATTGGAACTTCTTTATCAGGAGTTACTTTTGTTTCAGTACCTGGAACTGTAGGTGCAAACGCTTGGCATTATTATCAATTGGTCATTGGATTTTTTCTCGGTTATTTTGTGGTGGCGTACGTACTTTTGCCGCTTTACTATAAGTACAATCTGACGTCCATTTATTCCTATCTCAATCACCGCTTGGGTTTCAGCGCGTATCAATGGGGAGCCGGTTATTTTATTTTATCCAGAACGTTAGGTGCAACTGTACGTTTATACATGGTCATTAATGTCATGCAAACTTTTGTTTTTGAAGAAATTGGCATTCCTTTTTGGCTAACCACCATCGTCATCATGTTGATGATTATTGCTTATACGTTTAAAGGAGGCGTAAAAACAATCGTTTGGACGGATACACTCCAAACGACCTTTATGTTGTTAGCTTTAGTCGTTTGTATTTTTGCCATTCAAAATATGTTGCATTTGAATTGGTCAGCTATTTGGAACAGTATGGAAAGCAAAGGCATGACTCAACTTTGGCAAACCGATT
>CAZHPL010000074.1:0-11421 GCA_964534495.1 uncultured Lishizhenia sp. | reverse complement strand
AAATCACTAAAAGACGCACAAAAAAACATGATTACATTCAGTTTTGTTTTGTTGATTGTGAATGCTTTGTTCTTGTTTTTAGGTGGTTTGCTTTACTTATATGCCATGAAAAACAATTGGGAATTCCAACCCGATGACGTTTTTCCAGCTATTGTTCAATCGCATTTGTCACAAGGAATTTTCATCATTTTCATTATTGGTTTGATTTCTGCACTTTTCCCATCCGTTGATGGTGCAATTACCGCTTTGACAGCCTCTTTTTGTATTGATATTCTTGGTTTTGAACGCAATCAGTCAAAAACTGAAATTCAAAAAACAAAGACACGTAAAATCGTTCATCTTTCGTTTGCATTGGTGTTTATTATTATCGTATTCATCTTGAAAGAGGTTAATAACAAAACCATCGTTGACTTAATTTTTCGGATAGCTGGTTATACGTATGGTCCATTGCTAGGCTTGTTCTCATTTGGTATTCTGACTAAAAGAAATTTGCGCAAAAACATCGTTCCAATTGTATGTGTTGCAGCACCTCTGATATGCTATTTGATTGAATATAATTCCGTGAAATTATTCGGAGAATACTACAAAATCGGTAATGAAATGCTCATTTTGAACGGACTCCTTACTTTTGTAATGTTAACTATTTTCAGCACTAAAAATCAAACGACACATGAGAATCAACTTGGATGACAAAGGTTTGCATTTACGTTTTGCACCACTTTCTTTAACACGACCAATTGCCAATCTTCGCATGGGAATTTTCACCAATGACGAACGTTGGAAGACCTTTGTCCCCGAAATTGAAATTGGATTTATTACCGAAAAATTCCTTTCAGGTAAATTTCCTTCTATTGAAAATGCTATCCGTGTAAATGGATATGTTATTCCCAATGAAGACATTGTTGCAGCGGTAATGCACCTTGAAGAAAATGCAACGTTGATGGCGGGGGAACACTTGATTGCTTCGAACGGAAGTGGAGAAAAGAAAGTCCAGTTTACCGGAGAAATGCCGCTAATTTTAGAAAATCGTTGGGATTTGTATCAAAAAAATGATCGTGTTATAAAAGAAGACTTTGCGCTGGCAACCAATGGAAAAGCCTCTGCCCCACTTTCCGATTCCAATTTAGTAATTGGAGATGTCGCTTTAATTTTCTTAGAAGAAGGAGCAGTTGTTGAAGGAAGCATTCTGAACACCAAATCAGGTCCAATTTACGTTGGAAAAGATGCAGAAATAATGGAAGGAAGTGTTGTTCGCGGTCCATTGGCTATGTGTGAACACAGTGCATTAAAATTATCGACGAAAGTATATGGACCAACCACTTTAGGTCCGCATTGTAAAGTTGGTGGTGAGGTAAATAATGTGATTTTCCAAGCATACTCGAATAAAGGTCACGATGGATTTGTTGGAAATGCTTTGATTGGTGAATGGTGTAATTTGGGTGCGGATACGAATTCTTCCAATTTGAAAAATAATTACGGAAATGTCGGTACGTATTCCTACGAAGCAGGAAAAGAAATAAAAACAGACGTTCAATTTATGGGCGTTTGCATGGGAGATCATTCAAAATGCGGCATCAATACAATGTTCAATACAGCCACTGTAATTGGTGTCTCTTGTAATGTCTATGGCGGTGATTTTCCTCCAAAATACATTCCTTCCTTTTCTTGGGGAGGAAGTGAAAGTTTAGTTCCATTTAAGTTTGAAAAGGCGGTAGAATATGCCAATAACATGATGGAACGAAGAGGTTTGAAATTAACTGACTACGAAGTTGCCATTTTGAAACATTTGAACGAATTGTAATTATTTTCCTATTCAACAAGTTCCTATCGACACACAACTATATTAGACTTAGGTTTGTTAAATGAATAACAGACAAATTTTCAGTAATTTAGTTTGGCATACCACTTGACACATATACAATGTGATTAATTTTTGGGCTCTATTTGAGCTTATTATTATTCGCACTGACATTATGTCGCAAATTTTAAAACAGAGAAAGTGCTTACAATGGATATTGATTTTTTAAATTTATCAGGAATAGAGAGCGATGCAGAGTTTATTCCATTGATAACAGCCGAGGAAGAGGAAAGTGTAAACAACCAAGAGTTTCCGACAGAATTACCGATTTTACCTTTAAGAAATAATGTTTTGTTTCCAGGGGTTGTGATTCCTATTACAGTAGGTAGAGATAAATCAATTAAACTCATTCAAGAAGCGAACAAGGGAAATAAAATCATTGGTGTTGTCTCTCAAAAAAATCAAGAGGAAGAAACACCGGAATTCAATGATTTACACAATATTGGAACCGTTGCCCAAATCATTCGTTTGTTAAAAATGCCGGATGGGAGCTCAACGGTAATTATTCAAGGAAAAAGACGTTTCGAAATCACGCGCCCTGTTCAAACGGAACCGTATATGCGTGCTGAAGTTTCGATTTTTAAAGAAACACCAATCGATAAAACCAACAAGGAACTTGAAGTGATGTTTCAGTCGATAAAAGACTTGGCATTACAAATCATTCGCGATAGTCCGAATATTCCTTCGGAGGCGCAATTTGCTATCGGAAACATCGACAGTCCTACTTTTCTTGTGAATTTCATTTCCTCCAACATGAATGCAGATGTTTCTATCAAGCAAAAAATGCTGGAAGAAATGGACATGAAAAAGCGCGTTATGATGGTTATGGAGCACCTTACATTGGAAGCTCAGATGCTAGAAATGCGCAATGAAATCCAAAATAAAGTGCGTAAAGATTTAGACCGTCAACAACGTGAATATTTCTTACAACAGCAAATGCGCACCATTCAAGATGAGTTGGGTGACAATCCGCAATTGCAAGACGTTAAAGAGTTCCAAAACAGAGCAAAAACGAAGAAATGGAACGAAACGGTTGAAAAACTGTTTAATAAAGAATTAGAGAAATTGCAACGTATGAATCCGCAAGGAGCAGAATACACGGTGCAAATGAACTACATCGATTTGATTCTTGATTTACCTTGGGGAGATTACACAAAGGATAATTTAGATTTAAATCGAGCAAAAAAAATACTGGAACGCGATCATTTCGGACTTGAAAAAGTGAAAGAACGCATTCTTGAATATTTGGCGGTTTTGAAATTAAAAGGAAACATGAAATCGCCGATTTTGTGTTTTTATGGACCTCCAGGAGTAGGAAAAACTTCACTTGGTAAATCCATAGCTGAAGCTTTAGGAAGAAAATACGTTCGTATTTCGTTGGGTGGTTTACACGATGAATCTGAAATTCGCGGTCACAGAAAAACGTATATTGGAGCAATGCCAGGACGCATTATTCAAAACTTGAAAAAAGCTGAAACGGCCAATCCTGTTTTTGTTTTGGATGAAATTGATAAATTAGGAAGAAGTAACCATGGCGATCCATCTTCTGCACTTTTGGAAGTTTTGGACCCTGAGCAAAACAGCGCGTTTTACGATAATTACGTTGAAACGGAGTTTGACTTATCGCGTGTCATGTTTATTGCAACTGCCAATAATCTCGCTGAAATTCAAGGTCCATTAAGAGATCGAATGGAAATCATTGAGGTGAATGGGTATACGATTGAAGAAAAAATTGAAATTGCAAAACGTCACCTGCTTCCAAAGCAAATTGCTGAACACGGAATTACCAAAAACGATATTTCAGTCGATAAAAAAGTATTAGAAAAATTGGTCGAAGAATACACCAACGAATCAGGTGTGCGTGGTTTGGATAAGTTAGTAGCAAAACTTGTGCGAAACCGAGCGCGTCAAATTGCGATGGAAGAAAGTTTTGAACCTAAAATCAAAAATGAAGATTTATTTACGTTTTTAGGAGCTGGGCGTCAACGTACAAAATACGACAATAATGAAGTTGCAGGTGTTGTGACTGGTTTAGCTTGGACAAGCGTTGGAGGTGATATTCTGTTTATCGAATCCAGTTTAACGCGTGGAAAAGGGAAATTGACACTTACCGGAAACTTAGGTGATGTAATGAAAGAATCTGCTGTTATAGCTTTGGAATTTCTAAAAGCACACAGCGAGTGGTTGCATCTTGAGCAAGAAATTTTCGATGAACATAATGTGCATGTTCACGTTCCCGAAGGAGCAACACCGAAAGATGGTCCAAGCGCAGGAATTACGATGCTCACGTCCTTAGCTTCTTTATTTACGCAACGAAAAGTAAAGAAAAATCTTGCTATGACGGGAGAAATCACACTTCGAGGTGATGTGTTGCCTGTAGGTGGAATCAAAGAAAAAATCCTAGCTGCCAAAAGAGCCGGAATCAAAGAACTGATTTTGTGTGAGAAAAACAAGCAAGACGTAGACGATATCAACCAAGATTACTTGAAAGGATTAGAGATTCACTACGTAAACAAAATGAGAGAAGTATTGGATTTAGCGTTGACACAAGAAAAAGTGAAACACGCTATTGAAGTAAAACTTCCGAAAGCTGTTGAAAAGTAAGCGCGTGAAAATAAACACAAGTTTGGCATAATTTGTGATATTTGCATCGAAAATACACACAATGAAATACGCATTTACAATCATGTTGTTCGTACTTGGAACGACATTTTCAATCGCTCAAGACGCTAAATCTCAAGGGATTTTAGACAAACTTTCCACAAAAATCAAAGGCCTTAAATCGTTTTACATCGAGTTCAGTGCGAATGTAAAAAATGGAGAAAGCGGGCAAAACGATAATGAAACAGGTAAAGGTTGGGTGAAAGGCAACAAGTTTTACGCTTCGTATGGAGAAAACACAATTATTTGTAACGGAGTAAAAACGTGGACCATCATCAAAGAAGAAAAATCAGTGTATGAATCCGATGCTGCAGCAGATGATGAAGACGCAATTAACCCAAAAAAATTAATGACGATTTGGGAAACTGGCTTCAAAAACAAATTTGAGAAAGAAGATAAATTGAACGGTGAAACGGTCAGCGTGATTAATCTTTACCCAAAAAATGCAGCCAAAGCAGAATACCACACGATTATTCTTTACATTTCAAAAAGTGACAATGAATTGAAAAAAGCCATCATGAAAGCCAAAGACGGAACCGTGATGACCTATTCCTTGACAAAATTCACTTCCAATCCAGATGTGGACGACGCTAAATTCGTTTTCGACAAAAAGAAATACCCAGGTTATCCTGTTATTAAAGACTAATACAACTTTAAATAAGCAAGTCCCTCGTTGAAAAGCGGGGGATTTTTTTTAATCCTCAATCGCTTCGATTCCTTGTTCCTTCAAACGTTCCAAATGATCTAGCATCGTTTGAATTTGAGTTTCAGGATGACCAACCCAATCGCTTAATTGGTCAACAACTTTCAAGGGAAAAGCTGAACGATAGGATTTTGTGGGATTTCCCGGAAACTTTTTATCCGTCAAATTCGGGTCGTCTTCAAATTCACCAGTCGGTTCAACCTCATAAATGCGTCCTCTCCCCTTACCTATAGCCAATTCTGCACCCCAAGTAGCAGCGTCAAGCGTCTCTGTAAAATAAACATATTTGGCTATTTTTCGAGTACCATAATTTGATGGTTTGCCTGCTTCAATGGAATCTCCAATCTGCAAATCCGCTTTCGTTCCGTGATAAAAAATGCGTTTCATCTATTTGTTTTTTATTTTGGGCGTGCCCCTTCAGGTCGGGCTATTCCGCTATATCTCCTTCTTGTCCCCACTCACTTTCACGCTTGCTTACAAGTCGGAGGATGTCGCTTCTATCCCTCACGCGATTTTCGCAAACTAAAACTTTTTCATGGCACGATCCATTTCCCGACGATCGTCTTTTTCTTTTAAATCGTGTCGTTTATCATGCGTTTTCTTTCCGGTAGCACAAGCAATTTGAAGTTTAACCCACCCTTTTTCAGACAAAAACATTTTCAAAGGAATCAAGGTATTTCCTTTTACTTTCAGAAATTTTTCAATTTTGATGATTTCCTTCTTATTCAAAAGTAATTTTCGGTCAGCGCGCGGTTTATGATTGTAAAAAGAACCGTTCTCGTATTCCGTAATATGCATGTTACGAATCCAAACCTCGCCCCCATCATAAATACAATACGCCTCCAAAATACTTGCCTTTCCACTTCGGATACTTTTGATTTCCGTTCCCGACAACACCATTCCAGCTTCAAAGTGCTCCTCCAAATGATATTCAAAGCGCGCACGTTTGTTACGGATATTTAATTCCTTTTGAGACATAGCCACAAAGATAAATAATTAGTGAGTTCAAAATCGAAGCTGAAATAGTAATATCAAAGAAAATTGAAAACCCTATTTATTAAATTTCCTTGTTTATTAGTGATTTCTCAATCTATTCTCTACCAAATACTTAATCGTTTGTCAACTTTTTGTCACCAACCAAAAAACGGTCTATTGCTAACAAAAGATAGTTTTGTGTCCGACTAGAATTTTTCGCATGCGAACCTTCTTATTTTTTGTTGTTCCGATGCTTTTGTGTTTGGCAACGGCTTGTAATGAAAAGACCAAAAGCGAGCGTTTAACCTCCAATTTTAAAAAATACATTCCTGAAATTGAGACTGAAAAGCTAAAATTTAACACCGGAACAGATTGTAACAAACCTGATAGTGTGAGAGCCAATTGTGCGAGCATCAACTTAGAATTTCCAATTATTAAACGTTCCAGACAGTCTTCATTAATAAAATTGGTTAACAGTTGGAGTTTGTCCTTCGTTTGCAGTTTACTTTCTGATGCTTCGATGCAAACACAGACACCTGACGCTTTGGATAATGCCGTTAAATCTTTCATTAAAGCGCACGAAAGTTTCAAAGGTTCCTTGCTCTATGGTGCATTTTATGCCAAAAGTTCATACAAAGTACTATTCAATGATGGAAAATACTTGACACTTCAACTTCATGGAGAGAGCTTTCAAGGTGGTGCACATGCGGCTATCTATACAAAAATTGCCACTTTCGACTGTTCTACAGGAAATAAAATTACTTTCAACGACATTATTCGCGATGAAAAATCCTTTGAAAACCTACTTAAAAAAGAAATCCAGCACAATCGTAAAGATGCCTTTAAGAACGGTTTTAAATTCGATGATATTTTTTCATTCAAGCTTCCTGATAATTTCGGAATTGTAGAAAATGGTTTAATAATTCACTATGATCACTACGAAATCATGCCGTATGCCTATGGCTCAACAACCTTTACAATCTTGAATAAAAATTGGATAAAATATGCCAAAACCAACTAATTGCAAATGAATCGAGCTCAAGAAGTTGTGTTGAAGATTTTTCCCCAAGGCTAAGGTGGTTATGCTAATTGTTTATGTGTTATGAATGAAGTAAGATGCGGGGAGAAATCTTGATTTTATATATTATGCTGTTCCATTTTTAAAAACTACATCACTTCCTCTATAAGGATTCTATTGCACGCAAATGTGTATTTTTGTTTAAAACGTTGTACTAACTATGAAAAAAGCAGTGATTTCTCTTGTATTTACTTGCTTTTTCGCAACCTTCAGTTATTCAAATTCACGTTGGAACAAAGTTGCTTTTTTCAAACTCAACAATGATCAACGCTTTCAGTTTGTTCACGACTTTCCATTTTGGAAAAATTCAGATTTTAGTGCGAACGCACGCTATTTATTTGAAATGCTTGAAGTAAGTGAATGCACCCATGATATTCGAACCCGATTAGCCATCTATTTTTACATGTGTAAAGCTTTCACGGGGCATTCGGAGATAAAACCCTATTTTCAATCCCAGAGATTGATGCGAGAAATAAAGCGCATTGCGCATGAATATCAATTTGAAGTGGAAGAAACGGTTGCTTTGCATTATTTAAGTGACAATCTAACGAACTCCCAAAAGCTATCAACAGGTAAGCAATACATTCAAATTCAACTCGTTTTCGAAAAGCTAAAAACAATCGGATTTGACCAATTCAGAGAATATTCAATTGATGGGATTTTATTAGATCAAGCACAATTAATGTGGAAGATTGGTTATTACCAACAATCCTTAAAATTTCTTACAATAGCAGAAAAATACGCGAAACAAACCGAAGAAGGTGGACATAATTACACCCAAATCATGAGTTATTTGCAAGCCTATTGGAATCGAAAAGGCGATTTAGAAAAATCCTTGCTGTATGCTCAAAAAATCAAGTCATTTCACCAACAATTACGTATAAAAGATCCCATTCGACTTTGGTGGAATCAATTCTGGCTCGGCTTCTCGACCATCGAAATAGCAGAAATTTTAGCAAAACAAGGAAAACTCAATGAAAGCGAAAAATTGGCAAACGAAGGTTATGCACTCAGCATTAGCAACAAAAATCTACCCAATAAAATCGTCAACAATCAGGCCGAATTTGATGCTTTAACCGTTTTAATTGGTGTAAAAATTAAACTTAACAAATGGCAAGAAGCATTTGAATTAATGAATAGAGCCTTAGAAATCAAAGCTTTTTTGGAGCCAAAACAACTACTTGAAAAATTCAAATCCATTCGCTTATACAATTACTTATCGCAATATTATGCTGAGAAAAAGGAGTTTAATAACGCTTATTTATATCTCAAAAAAGCGCATCAATTGCAAGATGAATTAGACAGAAAAACTAATGCTAATGACATTATTAACCTGCAAAAACACTTTTACATCGAAAAATACACTGAAAAAATTTCAGATATTAACGAGAAAGAAAAATTTCAAAAATGGATTTCTAACAGTTATTTGATTATTCTCATTTTGGTTTTGCTTTCAGGCTTGTTGTATGTTCGCATCTTACAACGCAAACGAAAAGAAAAAGAAGTTGCTTTTCAATCTGCAAAAAATCAATTAGTTTATTTCAAAGAGGCCTTTCAAGAAAAATCGGTATTAGTAGATAATTTGCGATTAGAAAATGAAAAACTAAATCAAGAAGGTCAAAAAAGTGACTATTTGGAGCAGCTTACAAAAGCCACCATTCTTACCGAAAAAGATTGGTCAGACTTTAGGGCTACTTTTGAAAAAGTTTTTCCGAATTTTATTACTGAACAAAAAAGTTTATTCCCAGCTATAACCCAAGCTGAAATTCGATTGTTAGTGCTTGAAAAACTTGAACTCAACACCCAAGAAATGGCCAACATGCTTGGAGTGAATAAAAACACGATTCACCAAACACGATTAAGGCTGCGCAAAAAGGTGGAAAAATCAGATTATTCTTCTACTGAAAAAAGCAATTTGAGCATTTAGGCAATCCGATTGAACGTTTCACAAAATGAAAGATCCCTAAAAAGGATAATACACTATCTTTGCAATTCGATGCAAATCCCATCAAAATACTTGGAACAAGCCGTTGAACAAATTGCTTCTTTACCCGGAATTGGTAAAAAATCAGCCATGCGCATCACTTTACAGCTACTAAAACGCTCAGAAGTTGAAATTTCAGATTTTGCTAGTGCCATCATCAACATGAAATTGAACATTAAAGAATGTACTTCTTGTGGCAATATTTCAGACGAAAATCTGTGTTCCGTTTGTTCCAATGAAAAACGTGATCACTCGCTCATTTGTGTTGTAGAAGACATACGCGATGTGATGGCCATAGAATCAACTGGAACCTATAAAGGAATTTACCATGTACTTAGTGGTTTGATTTCTCCCATGGAAGGAATTGGCCCCAATGATTTGAATATTGCGAGCCTTATTAAAAAAGCAGAAACCAACGTTATTTCGGAGATCATTTTTGCGTTATCTCCAACAATGGAGGGCGATACAACTAATTACTATTTATTTAAAAAATTACAACATACCGACGTATTTATCTCCACTTTGTCTCGTGGTATTGCTGTTGGCTCTGAACTTCAATACGCTGACGAATTAACCTTAGGACGTTCTTTACAACACCGTCAACCTTTTCAAATACAAAACAAATGAATTATTTTCTACCTCTACTTTTTAGCATTTTCTTGTTCCCTTCTTTTTCACAAAAAGGGAAAGTTTACATTGCGACCATCAATACCAATAAAAATGTTGAAGGCTATATTCATGCTGTGGCGCCAAAAGCAATCATCGTGGATTTCTCGAAAGTTGACAAGAAAAAATGGCCTTCTATGTTCAAAAAATGTTCCGGTTTAGTCTTAACCGGTGGACCTGATGTAAATCCGACTCGTTATGGAAAAACGCATTTGACAACGTATTGCACAATGGACATGAATCGTGATAAAATGGAGTTGGAATTAATTGAAAAAGCTGTCAATGATTCCTTACCGATATTGGGTTTGTGTCGTGGAATGCAAATTCTTAATGTGTATTTCAACGGTGAATTATGTGCTGACATTTCTTCTTTTTGCCAAAACCAGACAACGATCATTCAACACAGAGACCCAAGACAGCAAAACGATGTTACACACGGCTTAAGCATTGATAAAAACACGGCTTTATACGATATTTTCAAAACCGATACGATGACAGTAAACAGTTGGCATCATCAAGTGGTTTCAATTGTAGGAAAAAATCTAAAAGTGACCGCTAAAAGTCCTGATGGCTTACCCGAAGCAATGGAATGGGAAAAAGGATTGAGTAATCGATGGGTTCTTGCAGTACAATGGCATCCTGAACGTTATTACTCGCAACATCCTGAACAACTAAAATTAGCAGAATCCTTTATTGCAGCTGTGAAAAAGAGACAGTTAAAATAAAGAACCAAAAATTTCCTGTATTGAAAATTTATAGCGGAAACAATCGGAATTTAATTTTATGGTTTTAGCTACTAAAAAGTTTATAAATATTCCTCACCTGCGTTCGGAATAACTTGTGGGTGGGAACTAAGCGAAAATGCCTCGCATTTTCGCCATTTAATATAGCGCTTATGTCATTTCGAGCTGTGCGAGAAATAAATAATAATCAAAACAACACCTCTCCATCCAAATCCCAAGTCGGATCAACCGTAATCCCTATCCAATTTAACATTGTTGGTAATAAATCAACGCTATTCACTGTCGCTAATTCTTGTGGCGCATTTAAATCGGGTGTGCGAAGAATCGACCAAACAAATCGTGTTTCAGGCAAATCATACTGACCTCCATGACCTGTTCCATGTCCACCATGATCGGTTGTCATAACCACCAACCATTTTTCATTTGTCAAGGCCTCTCTTCTGCGAATGGTTTTCATAATTTTTCCGAGATACATGTCAGTAATTTCAATCGCATCTAAATACTTTTGATTATCGGGAGAAAAACCTGAATCATGACCAAATTCATCGGGATTGTTGAAATGTAAAACAATGATATCAGGTGTACATGACTCAATTAAAGCAATCGTTCCTTCTTTCATTTCCGTGTCCGAATTGTATCGCTGTGCAAAATCTTCGTTGGCAGTGATACGTAAGAAATCATCCCAATTACTCAAATTAGAGGCGAGGGCGACGGAAGGATGACGGTGCGGTGGCGCTGCCGAACGCAGCTGCG
>CAZHPL010000073.1:9068-12593 GCA_964534495.1 uncultured Lishizhenia sp. | reverse complement strand
AATAGCGTCACATCACTATTGGGTTCCTTTTCAAGAATGGTTTTAGCAATTGAAAAAACGGGGGTAATTCCACTTCCGGCAGCAAAAAGCGCATACGACTTTTTAGCAGCAGCGTCCGGAGAGAGTTTAAAATTACCTGCAGGTGTCATTACTTCAAGAACATCACCCACTTTTAGCGTTTCATTAGCATAAGTTGAGAAAACACCATTTTCAATTTGTTTCACTGCTACACGCCATTCATTTTCATGTGGAGCGGAGCAAAGTGAATAGGAGCGACGTACGTCTTCACCGTTAATAATGGTCTTTAAAGTCAAGTACTGACCTGACTCATAGCGATAATCGCTTTTTAATTCTTCAGGGATTTTGAAAGCAATAGATACAGTTTCGCGTGTTTCTCTTTTCAGTCCTGAAATGGTTAATGGGTGAAATTTTGGTGTCATAAATTGAAAAATGGAAGCCAAATTTACAAAAATGGAATAACATCGCTCCAAAATAAAAGTTCGCAATTCTTGCACAATTTAGTTTGTCATGTGTTAGTAGTTTATCGTTATATTTGTTGAACATTAAAACCTGTTTTATGAAAGAAGTAAGTATTACAGCGTTGGAACAGGCATTCCAAGAAAAAATTGACAAAGAAATTAAAATTGAACCAAACGATTGGATGCCGGATGACTACAGAAAAACGCTGATTAGACAAATCTCGCAGCATGCTCACTCTGAAGTAGTTGGGATGTTGCCTGAAGCCAATTGGATTACACGCGCACCGAACTTGCGAAGAAAAGCTGTTCTTTTGGCCAAAGTACAAGACGAAGGAGGACATGGACTCTATCTTTACAGTGCGACCGAAACGCTTGGCGCAGATCGCGAACAAACTATCGATGACATGCACAATGGGAAAGCGAAATACTCTTCCATTTTTAATTATCCTGCTCTTACTTGGGCAGATATAGGTGCAATCGGTTGGCTAGTGGATGGAGCTGCTATTATGAATCAAGTGGCTTTGTGTAGAACCTCTTACGGACCTTACGCACGTGCAATGGTGAAGATTTGTAAAGAAGAATCGTTCCACCAACGTCAAGGTTATGAGCTTTTAATGACTTTATGTCAAGGTTCACCTGAACAAAAAGCAATGGCACAAGATGCTTTGAATCGTTTTTGGTGGCCAGCTTTGATGATGTTTGGACCGAATGATGCAGAATCTACGCACTCAGTACAATCCATGAACTGGAAAATCCAACGTTTTTCAAATGATGAATTACGACAAAATTTTATTGCTGCAACGGTTCCACAAGCAGAGATATTAGGTCTATCTGTTCCAGATCCAAATTTGAAATGGAATGAAGAACGTGGCCATTATGATTTTAGCCCAATTGATTGGGATGAATTTTGGCAAGTTGTTGGTGGTAATGGACCTTGTAACAAAGAGAGAGTAGCAGCAAGATTAAAAGCGAAAGAAGAAGGATTGTGGGTAAGAGAGGCAGCAAATGCGTTCGCAGAAAAACGTGCAAAAAGAAAATCAGCTTAATTCAAATTTAAATTTTTTAACTATGTCAACAACTGAATGGCCTCTTTGGGAGGTATTTATCCGTAGCAAACAAGGATTAAATCACAAACATGTAGGTAGCCTTCGCGCTGCTGATGCAACAATGGCTCTTGAAAATGCAAGAGACGTTTATACAAGAAGATCTGAAGGAATTAGTATTTGGGTAGTGGAATCTAATTTGGTGCACGCTAGCGATCCAGCTGATGCGGATTCTTTCTTCGAACCATCTGATTCAAAAATTTACCGCCACCCCACTTTTTACGAAGTTCCGGAAGGAGTTAAACACATGTAATTATGAAAAATGAAGCATTGTATCGTTATCTTCTTCGTTTGGGAGATGACAGTTTAATTCTAGGACAACGCTTGGGTGAGTGGTGTGGACATGGCCCTATTTTGGAAGAAGATCTTGCTATGACAAATATTTCATTGGACTTAATCGGTCAAGCGATGAGTATTTTGGATTATGCAGGTGAAATCGAAGAAAAAGGTAACGACCATGATAAATTGGCTTTCCTTCGTTTTGAACATCAATACACCAATATTCTGTTGGTAGAACAACCTAACGGAGACTTCGCAGATACGATGATGCGTCAATTTTTATTTGATGCTTATCGTAAACCATTGTACGAAAGATTACAAGCCTCTTCAGATGCACAATTGGCTGCAATAGCTGAAAAATCACTTAAAGAAACGAAATACCACTTGAAACATTCTTCTGAATGGGTTATTCGTTTAGGGGATGGCACAGAAGAATCGCATCAGAGAATCCAAAAAGCATTGGATACCTTATGGAGATACACTGACGAGATTTTTTATGCGGACGAAGTCGATGCAGCATTAACGGAAGCGGGGATTTTACCTGATTTGTCTGGCATTAGAGCAGAGTGGGAAAATACAGTTAAAACGATTTTCGCTGAGGCAACTATTTCGATTCCTGCTAATAATTGGAAATTCGAAGGCGGACGTAAAGGTCGTCACTCTGAGCACATGGGATATATTCTTGCAGAACTTCAATACATGCAAAGAGCTTATCCAAACTTACAATGGTAACAAAAGATCAAATTTTCGACTGGCTCGAAGAAGTCAGCGATCCTGAAATACCAGCACTTTCGGTTGTTGATTTGGGCGTTGTTCGCGACGCCCGAATGGACAACGATCACTGGTTGATTACCATCACACCAACGTATAGTGGATGTCCTGCCATGAAAATGATGGAACAGGAAATCATAAAAAAATTGCATGAAAACGGAGTTGGTAATGTACAAGTTGAATTAGTACTTTCACCCGCTTGGACAACGGATTGGCTTTCTATTAAAGGCAGAGAAAAACTACGAGAATACGGCATTGCTCCACCTGAAAATGAGGTTGATAAGAGTGTTTTATTTGCTGAGCCTACCATTGTTCCTTGTCCCAAATGTAAGTCGCGCAACACACGTATGGTTAGCCAATTCGGAAGTACCTCTTGTAAAGCAAGTTACCAATGCAATGAATGCTTAGAGCCTTTTGACTATTTTAAATGTCATCGCTAGTCTAGGCGTTTTTCTGTTTACTCACTAACTTTTTGATAGATTGATAATCTAACCAATAAATGACTTTCAAGGAAAGGCTATTGGTTGGGCCGTTGCCAAATGTATTTTTCAAATTGGTGAAATAACCATCGGCCACACGCTCATCAGAGGTGAAAATAGAATTTTTCCAAACTAAATTTATTTCACTTCCCGGTTGAAAAACCCATCGGTACATCATGTCAATCGTAAACGCATTGTAGTTGATATTATAAGCAGATTTGCCGTCACTATCCAAACCATTATATGCAATTTCAGTAAGGCTTCCATTGTCTTGTAAGGTGTAAAAGGACTTGTAATTTACTGAAGAACGATAATGACGCAAACGGAACGTGATGTTCATGCGGTTGGTAATGTTGTAATCTAAACTAATGGAGCTTGTAACATCAATGCGGTTTCTTCTTCCAAAAAGAATTC
>CAZHPL010000073.1:0-9058 GCA_964534495.1 uncultured Lishizhenia sp. | reverse complement strand
GTTTACACTAGTATCGGCAGGCTCTCCGAAAGGATAAGCAAATCCTCTTGCGTTGATTTGAAAAAAATGTGACCATCCTGGCATGATAAATAAATGATCGGAAAGTCGAAAACGAGGATTGAAATAATAATCAAATTCTTTCCAGCCATCTTGATGCACATAGGTGTAATTTCCACCTACATCTAAAGCAACTTTTTTCTGATAATTCGAAGAAAACCAAGCACCTCCTGTTTGCCAATAAGGAGAATCATACATTTTGCCCCACGTTCTCGGTTCAAAATAATCCTTGTAATTCGTTAAGCAACCATTCAGATTTACGCCAGCAGCATTGAACTTTTTAGAAACAAAGTAAGTTCCATAATTCCAAAATGAACCCGTGTAAGCACTAGGATTATAGAGCCTTGTCATAGACAAAGAGCCATTGAAAATAATTTTCGTG
This sequence comes from uncultured Lishizhenia sp., assembly GCA_964534495.1. Classification (GTDB taxonomy): domain Bacteria; phylum Bacteroidota; class Bacteroidia; order Flavobacteriales_D; family Crocinitomicaceae; genus UBA952. The sequence goes on along the minus strand of CAZHPL010000073.1, from coordinate 8,619 downwards.
AGTTTTGGTGATTTTGGTTTGAAAATACGATATGATGCTGATGCCTCAACATTTCGCTTATTGTTTACCGGATTATATCCTAAATCATTCGGGTCGTATTTGTCGGATTCTTCTAAATAGCCTAAGCTATAAACAAAAGCGCCTCGTTGTTTGCTAAAACTAAGGTTATAGTTGTACCCCAAATCAGTATTAGCGCCCAATAGTTTCGCAGAAAGTGTGGCTTTTCCGTAAAAATTGTATTTGTTTTCTTTTGTGTTAATGTTGAAATTAAGTCCGCTTACATTGGCATCGTAAAAACTGCCTGCTCGCCAAACACTCGTGTTTGTAAAGGTTATCGAACTGTTGTTTTTTAAATTTTGATCAAATACTATGACATTATAATTGGTCAAAGGAGACGCCATGATTTCCCGTTCAGCTTTCGTTATTTTATTAACCGCAGTTGCATATTGAGGTGCTGTTATTCCATTGAACACACCAATACCCAGTCCATTTTTTAGTCGCCCTGAAAGTTTACTTGCATTATAAAGTTGTGTTGCTGAAGCTAAGTTGGATAAATATTCATCGTCGTTTAATAATGTTTTTAATACAGAGTAAGGTGCTTGTACGCCAATGCGTCGGCTATAAAACAAGCCTGCTTTTGTAAACAACTCGGTTCCTTCTGTAAAAAACTGCCTGTTTTCATTGAATTGCACTTCAAATGGACTAATGTTCAATACTTGTTTGTCAAAAACTACTTGTCCGAAATCAGGTACGAGTGTCACATCTAAAGTTAATGCCTCGTTGATGCCATATTTAATATCCATCCCACCATTGTAGGAACGCGAAAATCCGTCCGCTTTGGAATAGTTAAGATAACCTGAAAGATAAGGCATAAATGCAAGTCGCAAAGGTGGGTCAATATTTTCAACGCCAACCACATCGCCACTTTCCAATAAATAATTTTCTAAATCCGGATTTACGGGATGCCAAGTTGATTCCTCGCGCAAACGGCTTATCTGACGAGAAAAGTTAATGCCCCATTCTTGAATTTGTTTTTTTGGGAAACGAATAGCAGAGTAGGGGATTCTGATTTCTGCAATCCAAGCGGTATCAGTGATTTGTACGGCGCTGTTCCAAACCAAATTCAATTGATCGTTATAATTGTTATTCGAAATTTTAGAGTCTAATTGTACGCCTTTACTCGTGATTCCAAAACAGAATCCGTTAATGTTATCATTATAGGTGTCAATGAAAATACCAAATGCATCTAAATTGGGGTTTAAATCATCACGTGCTGACAAGACTTGCGAAACGGAATCCTTGTTATCATAGCAAATCACGCCAAAGTAAAGCGCGTCATGCGAATATAGTAAAGCAACTTTCGTGTTTCTGCTCGCCGCTTTTCCTGGATAAGGACGAAGTTGTGTGAATTGATCAATATATGTAGCTTCTTTCCAATCTGCCTCATTTAATTGCCCATCCACATGAATCTTGTTTAGGGTATGTTTAGCTTGTAGCGCGTATTGTGCATTAACAACGCTCAATGAAAAAAGTAAATAAAGTGCTACTACTATGCGCATTGGTCAAAAGTAAAATTCTTTAATTGAAAGTGAAAATATTCTTTACAAACGGATTTATTTTCGGACAACGACATGTAAACACTCTTGTCCACGTTCAAAAGTTACCCAGCATTTTCGTTGTTGTCGATAGTCGAATAATAGTTTTGAAATACTTTGTTGAACAAAAGATAAATCGCAGGAATCCAATTCTTTTTCAGTGACAAAACGTGAATAGGAGATGTCAAAACTATTACCATTTAGATGTGGACTTTTGCGGACAGCCGTTTTGTTGATTCGTAATAAATTGGCGACAGTCGCCTTCGTTCGTGTCATGGAAGTAATGAGCAATTTGATATTTTTCATGTCGTTCAGGAGTATAATTTTTTCAAAATCACTGCCCACTTGTTCTAGAAATGCTTTTGCGTGCGGCGTTAAATACGTGTACGAATGCTTGAATGTGTCGATTTCATAGCCTGCCATTTCTTTGACATCAACAAGTCTTTCTTTTTTACGATGACGTAATAACTCACGAAAATTGTTTGCTGGTGCAATTCCTTGTTTTTCGGATATCAGAATATAATCTTCAAGATGGTCGTTCAGCGAATCACTGTATCTCTGTTCGAGGCTATGTTCGCAGAAGATTTTTGTGTTTTCTTCCTTCGTTTGTTTCCGCTTTACCCATGGCTTCACCTCATTATTAAAAAAGCCAATCGTCAATAAAGTCGCAGTTGAAATCAATAAAGTAGAAGAAAAGAATTTCATTTAAGCAAAATTAGTATTTCGGCTGTAAATAGATGGCAACTATCGATTAACTTTGTGAGGTGAAAACATTTGATAATCTAAAGGTTCAGTTAGAACAGCAGGAATGGCCAGCCTTGTATTTATTTAAGTTTATCATTCCTAATGAGAATGAAAAATTGGCACAAGTGTCCGCTCTTTTTGATGAAAATGCAAACATATCCTACCACAATTCATCCAGTGGTCATTATGTTTCTGTCAGTGTGAAGGAAGTGATGCTATCAGCTGATTCGATTATTGAAGTATATGAAAAAGCCAGTAAAATTGAAGGAATAATCTCTTTATAGTATGAGTAGAATTAATGAGTTTTTGTTTGTGACGCTGGGAATTCTGGTGATTATTATTTTGTATCGTTTCATGATTAAGCGCATGAGTCGCCATCGGGTTCGTCAGGAAGAGTATTGTGTTTTATACAGTCTTGAAGTGAATCCTGCATCTGGAGAAATCGAATTTTATTTTGTCACACCTGAGGTAAGAAACATCACATTTTCAATTTGGAGAAATGAAGATAAAATTCGTGAATTAGCAAGCAAAGAATTCTCAAAAGGCGGACATATTTTGCGATTTGATTCAACTGAAATTGAAAATGGAGAATACTTCTTCGGGATTGAAACAAGTAATCAAAAAACCATTAAACGATTTGAAATCAGGAATTAATTAAGATTCTTTTGATTTCTTACCTTTCTTGATTTTAATCTTCGTATGCGATTTCTTGATTTTGTACTTCGATTTGTTGAAGTCACTTTTCGCATCACTTGGCTTGTCTAAACGAACGACAAATCCTGCTGTATGTTGCATGTAATTCGAAGATTTAAAGAAATCTAAAGTGCCGAATTTTGCTGAAGATTGTAATTGAATTCCAAAATTATTGCCTAACCAAAAATTCATACCAACACTCATATTCAAAGTTGGACAGAAAGGTTTTGCAGTATTTCTGGGATCAGAAGTGCGATTGGTAAATCCAAAACCAGCAGATGCATAGGGTTCAAACCATCCTCTGCCTAAAAATTGATAGGGGCTGTATTTAATATTTGCGTCTAAAGCGAATAAACTACCAGAAATGTTTAACGAATCATTTACCAGTTTCTCTGGATTGTATTTTTGATAAGAACCAGCAATTTCACCACTCCAACCTGAGTAAATGTATTTGTCAAAGAATGCACGTGTTGGAAAAAACATCGTATGAAATTGGTCAAATGCAAAGGGATTCGTACCATTTCCATCATCATCTAAAATTGACCATGATGCGCCAAACATAATATTGTAATTATCTCTATTGTTCATCATTTTTGAGGGTTGCGCAAAACTGTTTGAACTTAGAAATAGTAAGAAAGCTAAGACAGTTACTGAGAAAAATTTCATCTTTTACTTATCGTAGGTTTTAAGTTTACAAAATTAAGCAAAATTTGGGCTGATTGCTGAAAATATTGCTCGTTTATTGAAAGTTATAAACAAGAATATAATTTTCACATGTTGGTTTGGTTACAACTTTTTTAAGTTCTATTCGTTACCTTTGTGTACAAATGACAAAAATAAAGAAACATAAGCTTTTCCTTGAGGATGAAATCGAAGGTGAGGTTTATGGGATTTCTTCAGGTTTTAGTGATTACAGGCTTGCATGGGAAATGAATGCAGCTTTTTCCATTCAACTTGAAAAGCAAGAAAATCCTTTGTTTTTGGAAGATAAACGAAGTAAAAATCAAGTTCCTTTTTTCTATTATCAATTTGTAAATGAAGAGGATTTTGTGCGTTTTACTTTAATAAAAAACAAACAAAATAATGCGCTTGTAAAACCTGAAAAAGCCATGATGGATTACTTTCTTGTGATTCAAGAAAATTACATTTTGACACCTGAAGATATTATTCGGCAGTTGAGAGCGATAAATGGTGTAGTTGCTGTATTTGAATTTGAAAGTAATGAATTTGATTTTATCGCCTACTTGGAAAATTGATAATATTTATTGAGATTAAAAAATTGAAAATGAAAAAAACGAAAATTGTTGCAACCATTGGTCCTGCTTCTTTGAAGAAAGAGGTTTTGAGAGAAATGTTTTTAGCAGGCTTAAATGTTTGCCGCTTGAATTTTTCACATGGCGCTCATGAGGTTCACGCTGAGGCTGTTAATCTTATTCATGAACTGAATGAAGAAATGGGAATGAGTGTTTCAATTTTAGCGGATTTACAAGGTCCTAAAATTAGAACAGATGAGATGCCTGAAGGCGGCGTGAAACTTGAAGTGGGTGAACCGATTTCTATTTTGGTTGAGAAAGTTGTTGGAAATACAGAACGATTTTCAATCAATTATGCAGATTTGCCTAAAGATGTTCATCCAGGTGAAAAAATTCTATTAGATGATGGTAAATTAATGCTTGAAGTTGTTTCAACGGATGGTGTTTCAGAAATTAAATGTATCGTTATTCAAGGTGGAATTTTGAACTCAAGAAAAGGAGTGAATTTCCCAAATACTAAAATTTCAATGCCTTCTCTCACGGAGAAAGATCAAAAAGATTTAGAGTTTGCATTGACACAAAATGTAGATTGGATTGGACTTTCATTTGTTCGTTCAGCTCGAGATATTATTGAATTGAAACACCGAATTGCTGCTCGTCATCATCACGCTAAAGTTGTAGCTAAGATTGAAAAACCAGAAGCCTTAGATAACATTGAAGACATCATTAAAGAAACAGATGCTGTGATGGTTGCTCGAGGTGATTTGGGTGTAGAAGTTCCTTATCAAAATGTACCTCTGATTCAAAAAATGTTGATTGGTAAGTGTATTCGTCAAGCAAAACCAGTTATCGTTGCTACGCAAATGATGGAATCGATGATAACAAGCATGACACCTTCACGTGCGGAAGTAAATGATGTTGCCAATGCCGTTTTGGATGGCGCTGATGCAGTAATGCTATCAGGTGAAACATCCGTCGGGAATTACCCCGTAGAAGTCATTAAAACGATGTCCAACATAATAAACGAAATGGAATCGCACGATGGAATTTACAACAAGGAAGAAATTCCTGAACGTAATCAAGATCGTTTTATTTCGGACTCTATATGTTTTAATGCGTGTCGATTGTCACAACGTGTGGAAGCAAAAGCCATTATCACAATGTCTTTTTCAGGATATACAGCGTATAAAATTGCTTCTCAACGACCGAACACCGATATTTTCGTTTTTACGAGTAACAAAAAAATCTTGACGCAATTAAATTTGGTTTGGGGAGTTAAGGCATTTTATTACAACAAGCACATTAGCACCGACCATACGATTGCTGATATCAAGTACATTATGAAGTCAGAAGGTCACTTGAATACAGGTGATTTGGTAATCAATATTGCTTCGATTCCATTAGAAGATATGGGAAGTTCGAACATGTTGAAATTGAGTTACGTCGATTAAAATTTGTTTTTTATTTGGTACTAAATCAACTTTTTCATTAAATTGAATGGAAAACAGTTTAGATGGAAAAGAAGTGGGTTGTGAGAAATGGTCATAATTTGGCCGAAGTGGAAGCATTGAGAGATGCGTTGAAAGTGGATAAAATTGTGGCTCAATTGCTGCTACAACGTGGGATTAGTACATTTGAAGAAGCAGAGCAGTTTTTTAGGCCAAAACTCGAGCAATTGCATAATCCATTTTTAATGAAAGGAATGGATTTCGCTGTACAGCGTTTAAATCAGGCAATAAAAAACAAAGAAAATATTTTACTTTTCGGAGATTACGATGTCGATGGCACAACCGCTGTTGCCTTGTTGTATAGTTATTTGAGAAAGCATTCGCCAAATGTGGATTTTTATATTCCCGATCGCTATGCAGAAGGATACGGCGTTAGCTTTCAAGGCATTGATTACGCAGAAAAAAACAAGCAGACCTTGATTATTGCCTTAGATTGTGGCGTTAAAGCAAATGATAAAGTGACCTACGCAAAGGAAAAAGGGATTGATTTTATAATTTGTGACCACCATGAACCGGGTGAAATATTGCCGGATGCTATTATTCTTGATCCGAAACAAAAAGACTGTGATTATCCCTACAAAGAGTTATCAGGTTGTGGAGTAGGTTTCAAACTTTTACAAGCTTTTGCAGAAAATAATAAGTTTGAGTTAGAACCGCTTTTCGAATATTTGGATTTGGTGGCAATTAGTATTGGCGCGGACATCGTTCAAATAACCGGCGAAAATAGAATTTTATGTCATTACGGTTTGAAACAACTCAATGAAAAACCACGCATTGCCTTCCAAGAATTAATTTTAGTAGCACAACGGAAGTTTCCTTTAACATTGACAGATGTTGTTTTTACCATTGCACCACGCATCAATGCTGCAGGAAGAATTAGAAGTGGAAGAACAGCTGTTGAATTGATGATTTCTGAGGATAAAACCGAAATGAAACAATTGGCGCAAGCGATTGACCAAGATAACAGAGAGCGAAAAGAATTGGATAAAGAAATCACTATCGAGGCTTTAGCCATGATTGAAGAAGATGCTGAATTTGAGCAAAAATCATCTACAGTCGTTTTTCAACCGCATTGGCACAAAGGAGTTGTAGGTATTGTTGCCTCACGTCTGATTGAAAAGCATTACCGGCCTACAATTGTGTTGACAGAAACGGATGGAATTGTTGGAGGCTCAGCGCGGAGTGTAGAGCATTTTGATTTATATGAAGCACTAGAGGCCTGTAGCGATTTGCTCTTGCAATTTGGAGGTCATACACATGCGGCAGGAATGACGATGAAAAAGGAAAATGTGGAAGCATTTGCCAAGAAATTTGATGAGGTAGTGAAACAGCGAATTACAGCAGACAGCAGTATTCCTATTCAGACAGTTGATATTTGCATTGATTTAAACGAGATTCATCAGCAAGAAGAACCCCACAAAATTCCTCGCTTGAAACGCATAATTGAAGCATTTGAACCGCACGGACCCGGGAATATGAAGCCTGTTTTTATGACTTCTAATTTATTTGCAACCGATTCGCGCGTTTTAAAAGAAGCGCATTTGAAGTTACGTGTCATTCAACCTCAATCAAAATACGCTTTTGATGCTATTGGTTTTAGTTTGGCAGAACGTGAAATGGAAACAGCCAAAGGAATTCCTTTTGAAATGGTCTATACGCTTGAAACGAATGAGTTCAACGGAAAAAAGAACATACAATTAAATGTAAAGGATATTCGTGCAATGATTAATTGATTTTGCCACTTAGAAAATCATCCAACGTTTTAATAAAAATCACGTGATCATCTATTTGCATTGCATGACCTGTTTTGGGTATAGAAATAAAAGTTGCATTGATTGCTTTGGCAAATTTTTCGCCTTCTTTTTCAGGAAACAATTCGTCTTCTTTTCCCCAAAGAACAAGCGTCTTGATGTTTTTAAGCACTTCCATGTCAGCAATTCTTTCTTTTTCAGTCGGTAAGCTATTTAAAAGAGCTTGTCTTTGCTCAATATTCTGTCCTGAATAATAGTCGAAATATTGTTTTCTGAAAATTTTTGGAATTTTTTTATCTTGATACACAGCCATGTTATTGATTGTTTGAATATCATCTGGGCTTTTTGGAATCAAAATATCGTTTACTTTTTGAACATTGTATTTTTTGCATACACTTTGTAATTCATTGACATCAAATGTCGGACCAGGGCTGTTCGCTATCAATAATTTATCAATTTTGAATGATTTTGACATAGCTAAATCCACTGCTAAAAATCCACCGTAAGACTGTCCAATGATGGAAAGAGTATCAATTTTAAGTGATTTAAGAAGTGAAATAATCACTTTCGTTTGTGTTTGAAGATTAGCCGATTCAGTAGAATAACTTTTTCCAAACCAGATTAAATCTGCTGCAATGACCGTGTAATTTTTTGAGAAGTAGAGCATTTCCTTTTGCCAATCAACACCTGCATCTTGTGCGAATCCGTGAATCAACAACAATGTTGGACCTTTTCCTCCTTTCCAATAGTGTAATTTAGTGGTTCCCTCTTCAAAATAGGCTTCTTGAATGGCATTCTTTTTTAGTTTTTTCTCATTTTTTTGATGTACAATTTCTACTACATTGCAGGAAACAAGCGAAACAAATGGAAAAATCAAAATCATTAACAGCCTCCACATAATAAACCTCCTTATATTTGTGACAAAAGTACTATGTTTACAGGCATTATTGAGACCATTGGGATTGTTAAAAAGATAGAAAAAGAAGCAGGAAATATTCATTTTACCCTGCAATCATCCATTACGCACGAATTAAAAATTGATCAGAGCGTTGCGCATAACGGTTGTTGTTTAACA
>CAZHPL010000072.1:2052-12598 GCA_964534495.1 uncultured Lishizhenia sp. | reverse complement strand
GGCAAATCCGTCTATCGCTGTTCACTTTGGTGGAGAGAGGAAAGTCCGGGCAGTGTAGAGCATCGTACTTCCTAACGGGAAGGTCTTTAAGATTCAAGTCTTAGGGAACAGAAAGTGCCGCAGAAAGGAAAACTACCTAGTTGATTCGTCAATTGGGAAAAGGTGAAAAGGTGAGGTAAGAGCTCACCGCGTTGTTGGCGACAAGAACGGCAAGGTAAACCTTACGAACTGAAAGACCAAATATACCAGGGCTTGAGAATGGCTCGTTCGATCCTGGAGGGTAGGTTGATGGACGCTAATGGTGACATTAGTGCTAGATAAATGATAGACTAAGAAAGTGATATTCACTTTTTGAAACAGAACCCGGCTTATGATTTGCCTTTTCTTTAAAAAATGAAACTATTAACTGATATCGAAATTCAATTTTCAGCCTTATCAAATCCTGAAAAGGCTTTAGCAATGCATCAATATATGAAATGCAGATTTCCTTTTTTTGGAATTCCTGCTCCCGCTCGAAAAATTGTTTTCAATGCTTTGTTACCACAAATAAAGAAATTGGACGTGGCCCAGAAATGGGATTTAATTGAATTGCTATGGGCCAAGCCCGAGCGTGAATTTCAATACTTCGCTGTCGAGATTATCTTGCGTTTTAAGAACAATGATTGGAAACTAGAAGATATCAACAGAGTTGAGAAATTGATTACTACAAAATCATGGTGGGATTCTATTGATTTAATCGCTTCTTATTCCTGTTCAGACTTAGCTAAGAACTTTCCATTGGAATTTGAAGAAACGGTCTTAAAATGGACTGAAAGCGATAATATTTGGTTACAACGTTCGACTTTACTTTACCAATTGAAATGGAAAAATGAAACGAATAAAAGTGTGCTTTCCGAACAAATCAATAAATTGAAAGGAATCCATGAATTCTTTATTCAAAAAGCAATAGGGTGGTGTCTACGTGAATACGCAAAAACAAATCCAGCATGGGTTTTGCAAGAAGTTGAAAAACAACAATTAACAGGCTTAGCCAAACGAGAAGCGCTTAAACACTTACCGAATTAAATGGAAAAAGGTTTGACCCGTGTACTTTTTGTCATTGTGATCTGTTGCATCATACAATAAAAAGTAAACTCCCTCAGTGCATTCCTGACTTTTTGATTTTCCATCCCAAGAACCATTAGGTGTTGTGATTTCGTAAATGAAATTTCCCCATCGATTCACAATAACTGCGTGGAATGTTTTTGCATTAACTGTGTTTATAAAAATGGAATCGTTTACATTGTCTCCGTTAGGCGTAAATACATTAGGAACATCAATCAAAATCGTATCTCCCGATAGAACTGTAATAATTACGGAACTTGTATCTGCACAGTTTCCGTTTGCGGCAATTAAGGTAACTGAATAAGTTCCTGGCTCAGTGTAAAGCGCATTTTGAGTGTCTAAAACAAAACTAGTTGCTGTTTGACCATTTCCAAAATCCCAACCAAAATTGGATGCTAAAGAGCTAGTGTTTGTAAAGTCAACGCTAAGTGGTGTTATACCATTTATTGTACTTGGAGTAAAGGATGAGGTGGGTGTATTATTAACAGTAACCGTTACTTGAGAAGTTGCTGAACAAGAACCACTACTTGATGTCAATGTATACGTTGTAGTTGAAGTAGGATAAAAAGGAACACCATTTTGAATGCCGTTATTCCATTGATAATTAGAAGTGCCTGTTGCAGTTAATGTCACTGCTTGACCTGAACAAACTGTTTGATTGTTTATTGATGGAACATCGACATCATTAACGTTAATCGTCACATTGTAAGTGCTAGCACAATAACCTGTTGAAGGCTGAAAGGAGTATGTTGTTGTACCAACAGCTGTTGAACTAATTGAACTTGGTGTCCATGTTCCTGGAATTCCTTCTAGCGAATTAGCAGGTAATGAAGGGGGATTCTCTCCAAGGCATAAATCACTGAATCCTGTAAATGTTGGCGAAGTCGATGCATTTACTACAACTTCCATTGTGGTTGTAGTAGCACATTGATTCGGATCGGGTGTAAATGTATGGAAAACGGAGCCTATTGTCGCTGTTGAAACCATTTGTGGTGACCATGTTCCTGAAATCCCTTCTTGTGAGGAATCAGGTAAAATAACTTGAATCAAAACATCTCCCTGACAATAGGGACCCCAAGCACTAAACGTTGGCGTTACGTTCGGAAGTACAACAATATCTAACGAGGTTGTTGTGGCGCAATTTGAAGTAGGTGTAAATGTATAAGTAGTTGTCCCAACATTTACTGCGTTTGCATAAGGCGTGTTCCATGTACCTGCATATCCATTGGTGGAGGTTGTTGGTAGTTGAACATCAGCAGCATTTTGGCATAAAGGACCAATAGCATCAAAAGTTGGAGTTGTTTGACCGCTTTGAGATCCAATCGTAACGAATACGGTATCCACACAACCAATCGAACTGGTTACAATACAAGAATAATTTCCAGCACATAATCCTGTCGCCGTTGCTGTTGTTTGATTAATAGATGTATTGGATGCGTTCAACCAATTGTACGTATAGGGAGGAATTGAACCAGTTGCATTTGCTGTTGCTGTTCCATCGCACGAACAAGCTCCCGTATGACTTTCTGTTAAAACCAACGGGCCTGCACAAGAGTTTGTTAAGGAATTAATATACGCTGCATTGGCTGCATTGTTTGGCGCGCCTGGCGTTTGGTCATCGGGTCCTGCGCACGTTCCAGCTGTCCAATTAGCTTGAAGTGACGGATCATTAGAAACAGAGTTGTTAAAGTAAAAAACCTTATTCGAAGCAGAACCTGTAAAATAAATAATGTTGTTGGTATTGTTATTTCCCCAACTTACTCCATGTGTGGGTGTGGTGGTATTGCTTGCCGAATAAATTTGAAAGGAATCATCACTATTAGACATTCCTAATGGCCCCCAAGCTGAACCTCCAGCTACCCAACCTGAGGTAGGATAAGAAGTGCTACTTGCTCCAGGGGAAGTGGTTTGGAATTCCAATAAATTGGAACTTACTTGTAATATCAAGCGACAGTTACCATCTGATGTACTAATGTCTTGCGCTGGGATAGCCACATTTGGATCGGCTTCATTGTAAACAACAATTAATGTTCCAATAGGTACACACGACCAAATGGCATCATTTGAAAAACGAACAGCACCCGCTGCAACTCCAGTTCCAGCAGTTTGACCTCCCGAAAAATAACCGCTGTTATCATCAATAATCCAATGGCGTAAATCGGCACAATAATCCGTGCAATGGTAAGGGCCTGGACCAGGAACAACTAAAAATTCCACATATTCTTTTGAACCAGTTGGTCCTTGCGATACTTCATTAATAATAAGTGATTGTGCTTGAACATTATTACCTAATATTCCAACAAATAGCAAAATCGCAAAAAACCTCATTCTGTATAATAGTTTCATTTTCAATTGATTGTGTCTTGAAATCAAAATTGATTCGGAGATAAAGACAAAAACGGGTGCAAGTTAGAGATATTTGCTGATACTGCCAATGATAAAACTCACTTTTCAATGTTTCTTAACATCAACTTAAAAAAAGACCTTCCTTTTTGCTATCTTTTATAATTTCACGTTTTATTTTAAAAATGAAGTTAACTTTTCTATTCACTTTTCTGTTTCTAAATCTCTGTGTTTTTAGTCAATTTGGCCCCACAAATGGAGTCGCCGATTCAAAACCAGAAAGGATTTTACTCAAAAATGCTTCTGTGTATTTACCAAGCGGTGAAAAAGAAGCAAATATGGATATTCTCATTTTCAATGGTAAAATTGAGGAAATCGGGAAAAACCTGAATGTCGAGAAAGGCACTCTAGTTTTCGAAGCAAAAGGAAAAACGATTCTTCCCGCTTTTGTCGAAATCAATAGTAATTACGGTCTTCCCAAGCCGAATGAGCCAGGTTTTTCTTTTCGACCTCAATTAGAAACTTCAAAACAAGGCGCTTATTATTGGAATGAATCAATTCATCCTGAAACAGACGCTTCTTTGCTTTTTAAACCCGATTCTAAATCTAGTGAAATACTAGTGAAATGTGGTTTTGGATTTGCATGTTCACACGTGCAAGATGGAATTGTTAGGGGAAATGGTACTTTAGTTTCTTTGGGAAGTTTATCCTCTAACAAATCAATGATTGTACCTGTTGCAGGGAGTTTTTATTCTTTTGCGAAAGGGGTTTCAAATCAAACCTATCCAAGTTCTCAAATGGGGGCGATTGCTTTGTTGAGACAAGCTTTGTATGATTTTAATTATTACGTCGAGAATCAAAAAACAATTGGGGAAAAGTCGGTTTCCTTCGAAAAATGGCAAGCTTTACAAAATCAGCCTGTGTTTTTAAAAACGGAAGATAAATGGGAAGTTTTACGCGCTCAGAAAATTGCGAGTGAATTTGGTCAAAATTGGATTTATGTAGGATCAGGAAACGAGTACGGAATCGTTGATGAACTTAAAAGCAAATCACTTTCTTTGGTAATTCCCCTGCATTTTCCTGAAGCTTATGATGTGAAAGATCCATATATCGCTCGTCAAATTCCATTGAGTGATTTAAAACATTGGGAAATGGCTCCTGCAAATCCAGCAATCATGGAGGATAACCAAATAACTTTCGCGCTCTCTTCGAATGGTGTTCAATCTCCCGAAGAATTTTGGAAAAATCTCCGAAAATCTTTGAAAAATGGTTTGTCTCGTGAAAAAGCGTTGGAAGCATTGACATTGGTGCCTGCAAAAATGTTACATGCAGAGAATGTTTTGGGAAGTTTGGAAAAAGGGAAATGGGCTAGTTTTTCCGTTTTTTCAGGCGATCCTTTCGAAGGTGAAGCTAGTCTTTTGGAAATGTGGTTTCAGGGGGAACAACAACAATTGAAACAATTACCATCAAACGATATTTTGGGGCAATTTAACCTGAACCTAGACAATAAAAAATATCAGCTGGAAATCACAGGAACCAATGAAAAACCACAAGGAAAAGTCCAAACAATCAAAACTACTTACGATAAAAAACACCGTGCAACACGTGACACGATAGCTGCAAATGCTACTGTTTTAGTTGTAGAAAACGACATCACGATTCAGTTTAATTGCAACGATGATAATTTTAAGGGAAGTATCAATCTTCATGCTAAAATCAATGGAGAAGGTTCTGTTTTTGAAGGTGATGGAATGCTTCCGGACGGAAAATGGATTTCGTGGTCAGCTATTCGTTTTGATCGTCCAAAAGATGAAAAACAAAAGGATAAAGCGCAAGCGGATTCAACTAAAATGCCCAAAAATTGGTTCCCCAATTTAGCGTATGGCTTTGATGCTACACCTTCCCAACCGTCTGATCTTATTAAGAACGTTACCGTATGGACAAATGAAGCGGAAGGAAGAATTGAAGGCGCTACCGTTGTTGTTGAAAAAGGAAAAATCATCTACGTGGGCCGAGGAACGCATCCACATCCAAGTGGGGCAAAAGTGATTGATGGTAAAGGAATGCACCTTACTTCTGGCATTATTGATGAACATTCGCATATCGCTATTTCTAAAGGTGTAAACGAAGGTGGACAAGCCATTTCAGCGGAAGTGAGTATTGGTGATGTTGTGAATCCAGACGATATCAACATTTATCGTCAGTTGGCGGGAGGTGTAACGGCAGCACAGCTTTTACACGGATCAGCAAATCCTATCGGTGGACAATCGGCTTTGGTAAAACTTAAATGGGGATTCACAGCAGATGAAATGTTGATTCCAAATGCACCTAAATTCATTAAGTGTGCTTTAGGTGAAAATGTAAAACAAGCGAATTGGGGAGATTTCAATACCGTTCGTTTTCCACAAACAAGAATGGGAGTTGAACAGGTCTTTTATGATGGTTTTCAGAGAGCAAGAAAGTACACGGAAGATTGGAAAAATTTTCAAGCAGGAAATGGTCCGAAACCGAGAAAAGACTTGGAATTGGATGTGTTGAATGAAATTTTACAAAGCCAACGTTTTATTACTTGTCATTCGTATGTACAATCTGAAATCAATATGTTGATGCACGTTGCAGATTCAATGCATTTCAAAATCAATACGTTTACGCACATTTTAGAAGGGTATAAAGTTGCAGATAAAATGAAGGAACACGGCGTTGGTGGTTCAACTTTCGCGGATTGGTGGGCCTACAAATTTGAAGTCAATGATGCGATTCCTTACAACGCAAAAATGATGCAAGATCAAGGAGTTGTGGTGGCGATTAATTCTGATGATGCTGAAATGGGACGCAGACTCAATCAGGAAGCAGGAAAATGTGTGAAGTATGGAGATATGACGGAGGAAGACGCTTGGAAATTAGTCACATTGAATCCTGCAAAATTATTACACTTGGATGATCGCATGGGAAGTGTGAAATCGGGGAAAGATGCTGATTTGGTGTTATGGACAGACAATCCTTTGAGCATCAAGGCAAAGGTGCGTTTGACGATGGTAGATGGTTGTATTTTATTTGATACGGAAACCGATGAACATTTACGTGAACGCAATGCGAGCGACAAAGCACGAATCATTTCAAAAATGCTCGAAGCAGAAAGTCAAGGGGAAGCCGTGAAGCCTTTTACAAAAAAGAAAAGAAGATTTTTCCACTGTAATACAATAGGCGAGGAGGGATCAGAAACTGAAAATGAACACTAAAATGAGAACGAAACTACTATTCTTTTTTGTACTGATTTCTTGGATGAATTTTGGTCAGAAAAATCGAATTTTATTACTCAATGGCTTTCTCCACGTCGGAAATGGAGAAGTGTTACCGACTGCATACATTGGCATCGAAAATGGAAAAATTACCCATGTAAAAAATGCCTTGACGACTACTGTTCAAAAAGAATTGTGGGATACCATTATCGACTTGGACGGAATGCATGTGTATCCGGGATTGGTAACGCCAAACAACACTTTGGGATTAACAGAAATTGATGCGGTTCGCGCTACCAGAGATTTCAATGATGTGGGCGATTTTATTCCTCATGTGCGTTCACAAGTTGCATTTAATGTGGAGTCAAAAGTTGTTGAAACGGTTCGTACAAATGGTGTTTTGTTAGCACAGGCCACACCCAGAGGAGGAATTATTTCAGGAACATCGTCTGTTATGTTTTTGGCTGGTTGGAACTGGGAAGACGCAACAGCAAGCCAAGACGACGGAATCCATTTGAATTGGCCTTCAAGTACAGAGGGTGGAGGATGGTGGGCAGAACCAGCGCCGAAAAAACGGAACACCAATTACGAAGCAGAAAAGAAAAAAATTCGAGACTTTTTCGAATTATCAAAAGCTTATTCAGAAGCTAAAAATCCTGCTTTTGATCAACGTTTGGAAGCCATGAAAGCTTGTTTTAAGGGAAATAAACGTGTGTATATTCATGCAAATGATATGCAGCAAATCTTGGATGTCATTGAGTTTTCTCAAAAAATGGATTTGAAATTTCCTGTGATAGTGGGTGGCTACGAAGCACATTTGGTGGGTCAACGTTTGAAAGATGCAAAAATCCCTGTCATGCTTCCCCGTTTGCACAGTTTGCCTGAATATGAGGAAGATGCAGTGGATAGTTATTACAAACTACCGTTTTTATTACAGCAACAAGGAATCAAGTTTTGTTTGCAAAATGCAGGTGATATGGAAGCCATGAATGCGCGCAATCTTCCTTTTTTGGCAGGTACAGCAATGGCGTATGGTTTGACAGAAGAAGAGGCCCTGAAATCCGTTTCACTGAGTGCATGTGAAATCATGGGGATTGACAAAAATTTTGGTTCCGTTGAAGTAGGGAAAAATGCAACGTTATTTGTTTCGTTTGGACCAGCTTTGGATATGTTAACCAATGACGTTCAGTTGATTATTGTCAATGGAAAGTTTGTTTCAACCAAAAATTTCCAAACTGCACTTTTTGAAAAATACAGCAAAAAGTACAAGCAAAAATAAATTTTCAAGAAAAATTAATTTCGGCTGTAACCTATCTTCAACTTGAGCGTCTTACTGCCGAACAAATGAATATTCAAGATTACAATACGGGTGTGGACAACTATGCTGACGGGCTTTTTCGTTTTGCATTAAAAAGTTGTGGCGACGCAGATCAAGCGCGTGATTTTGTTCAAGACGCTTTTGAGAAATTATGGACTAAACTCGAAACAGTTGACGCTGAAAAGATGAAATCATACCTTTTCACAACCGTTTACCATTCCGTTGTTGACGCAGCTAGAAAAACGAAACGCAAACAAACGTACGAAGCTAGTTTTCAATCACAAGCACATACTGAAACAGGTTATTTTGACGTAAAAGAAAGACTGAATGAAGGCTTGGATAAAATGCCTGATATTCAAAAACAAGTGGTCTTGTTAAGAGATTATGAAGGATATTCCTACCAAGAAATAGGAGAAATTACAGGATTAAACGAACAGCAAGTGAAAGTGTATATTTTCAGAGCACGGAAATTTTTACGCGATTACATTGGGCAATTAGAAGTATTGATATGATTACAAAAGAAAATATAGAAGCCTATTTGCTAGATTTTCTTGAAGGAAATCTGAATACGGAACAATTACAGGAATTGGACGCTTTTTTAGCGGTAAATCCAAGTTACAGAGATGAGTTTGAATTAATTCACTTAGAAGAGGAGTCGCTTGCCTTTACAGATAAGGAAAATTTGAAAAAAAACGATTTGTTCGAACCCGTTTCTTTTCGTGGAATTGAAGGCGCTGATAGCGATAAAATGATGGTGGCAGCTTTGGAAAATGAACTTTCGGAATCAGAGGCTACCCATTTTAATAATTACCTGCAATCCAATTCTGAAACACAAACAGAATGGGCGTTGTATCAACAAACGCTTTTGGTTGCAAATTCAGCAGTTGTTTATCCAAATTTGAATACACTGAAACGCAAGCATGGTAAAGTCATTCCACTGAATACTTGGTTGAAATGGAGTGCCGCGGCAAGCATTGTTAGTATTGGATTATGGCTTTTCGTTGGGCAAAAACCGATAGCTGGAAAGGGTGTGGCACAAAAAGCCCCAGTGCTTCAACCCGAAATCAAAAAGCATCAAACAGTCAAGGGACTTTTGCCATCCAATAGTTTTCATGCCGTATTTAATACAGAAAGTAATTCTAAAAAACGAATTCCTGAAACGCCTTTCACCGAAGTAAAAGATGCTGTTTCTAATGTTCCTGAATCCGTTCCTAGTCCTATAGAAATAGCAAGTACTGAAGGTTCAATTGATACTTTGACTTTGCCTGAAAATGTAATTGAAAACAACTTGCCAACTATTGAATTAGCAGAAAATAATATAACACCTGAAAAAATAATTTCACCACTTGAATTTGTGAATGCTAAAGTCAAAAAACGATTGTTTGGCAAAGAAAATCCAACTCAAGATGAAATGTACGAATCCATTTCTAATCGCATTTCGTCTGCGGCAGGAATTTCATTTTCTTTTAAACGAAAAAAAGAACATCGCTCTTTTCACTTGCGTATTGGGAAATTTAGCATTGACAAAAATTAATTTTTAATTGCCTGTAACAAATAAAATAGTTGGGCGTCTTACAGCAAAATCAGAAAAAATGAAAACAATTTTACTATCAGCAGCTTTGTTTACGTATGGATTTCTTGGAGCACAAGTAATATCTACCGAAAAGCAAATTATTGTAGAAGGAAAAGATACAACTACAATTATTAAAGATGTTTTAGAAGGAAATCGAGAGCGTCAAACCATTATCCAATCAGCAGACAAGAGTACTACTACAATTGAAGATTTGGTAGATGGCACACAAAAACAAACAATCATTCAAGGTGGTGATACTACTGTGATTATCACGAAACAAACAGATGAATTTTCGATTGGAGATTTAGGAGATATTCAAATCGACGATAAAAGCGATTCTACCAAGATTAAGTTGGGTAAAATGAAAATCGTTATTGTTGAGGATAAAAACAAGGGTAAAAACGGTGAGAAAAAAGTAATCATCGACGAAAAAGTGATTATTGATAATGACGGCGATATTCAAAAAGAAGATCAAGCTAAAAACGAGGATGACGACGACGATGAAGATCACCCGAAAAAAGCCGAAGCTCATTGGGCAGGAATTGGAATTATCTCTAATGGTTTCTTAAATGCGGATGGGAAATTGAGTTCAAATGCAGATGCTCCATTCCTAGAATTGGATTATGCAAAAAGCATTGGAATCAACTTTAATTTTGCTGAAAAACGCTTCCCAATTTTCCGTGAATATATTGGCTTGACAACAGGTTTAGGTTTGCAGTGGAATCGCTACGCATTGAAGAATAATGTGGATTTAGCATCAAATAATGATTCAATTTATGGAGTTGATAATACAACATTAGATTACAAAAAGAACTTGCTTCGTGCTACCTATTTACAAGCACCATTGTTGTTAGAGTTTAACACAAATAAAGACCCGAAGAAATCATGGCATTTGTCTGCCGGTGTTGTAGGTGGATTACGGATCGGTTCTAGTTGGAAAACAAAATGGGAAGACGATGGCAAAACGCG
>CAZHPL010000072.1:0-2042 GCA_964534495.1 uncultured Lishizhenia sp. | reverse complement strand
GCGTAAAGAAAAAGTTCGCTCGGCCTATCATTTAAATCCTTTCCAAGCGTATGCAATGGCGATGATTGGTTACCACAATGTGAACTTATACGTGAATTATGGTTTGACACAACTTTTTGAAAAGGGCAAAGGTCCTAAGTTCAGTCCTGTAAGCGCAGGAGTGATGTTCAATTTCTAGTTTAGTTATAGTTTAAGCGGAGGACCATGCACTAACCATGCATGGTTTCTTTTTTGCCATATTTTTCCATGAGATTGGCCTCAAATTCAAGTAATTCTTGCCAGTTTTTATCTACATCTATTCCCTTTCCATATTTTCTCGCAAAACCTAAAAACGTTGTGTAATGCCTAGCTTCACTTTCCATGAGCCCACGATAAAAAGTTTTTAAATCTTCATCTTCCAATTGTTCTGAGAGAATCTTGAAACGCTCACAACTTCTAGCTTCAATCATAGCTGCAAACAACATTTTATTGACGAACATTCCGTCAGCGGTACTATTTGTTTTATTTCTTCTCAAAAATTCGCCTAAATCATTCACGTACGGGTCTTTGCGTTCAAATCCGAGTTTCAAGCCGCGTTCTTGCAATTTTTGGTGCACTAAGTCAAAATGCTCCATTTCTTCTTTACAAATAGCTGTCATAGCCTCTACTAAATCAACGTAATGCGGATATTGAACAATCATTGAAATGGCATTACTAGCTGCTTTTTGTTCGCAGTAAGCATGGTCAATTAATATTTCCTCTAAATTCCGTTCAACAATATTTACCCATCGAGGGTCTGTTGCCATTTTTAGTCCCAACATGCTTTTTAAAAATTTGGGCGAAATTAATCAATTCGATTTGTGTTTTTTAGTTCCTAGTTGAAAATTGAAATCTTACACTAAATTGATTTCTAGTTGAATTTCTTGTTGTACATTTAAGCATGCTTTCACGGAAGGATTTCTTGCAAAATATTTTATTGGCTGCTACAGGATTTGTGGCATCCGGATTTCAGTTTTCCTCGGAGAATCAAGTTTTATTACCGTTAAATATCCCTGAAATTCCCTCTGATAAGTTGGCAGAAGATGAAGGGTTTTGGAAAGAAGTAAGGAGTCAATTTTCAATCGGAAATGAAATGACTTATTTCAACTATGGAAATGTGAGTCCACAACCTAAATCTGTTCAAAACTACTGGACGGAATTGCGTGATTTTGCCAATGAAGGACCTTCTATTAATTTGCGTCAACGGATGGATGAAAAACGCGAGTTATTGCGATCGCGTATGGCAAAGTGGTTGAATATCAATAAAGAAGAGTTGGCTTTTAATCGAAATGCAACGGAGGGTTTAAGTAATATTATTTTTGGTCTTCCTCTTGAAAAAGGCGATGAGGTGATTGTTTCGCAATACGATTATCCTTACGTTTTGAATGCGTGGAAACAGCGTGAAAAAAGGGACGGAATTATATTAAAATGGGCCGATTTTGACTTGCCTTCTCTGCACAAAAAAACAATCATAAATGCATATAAAAATCAAATTACTTCCCAAACGAAGTTGATGCACATTACACAGGTAATCAATTGGAATGGAGAAGTTTTACCTGTTAAAGATTTAGTTGAATTAGCACACGAGCATTCTATTGAAACCTTAGTAGACGGCGCACATGCCCCAGGTAATTTAACATTGGATTTAACGGATTTAAAGTCGGATTATTACGCCGCTTCCTTGCATAAATGGATGTTTGCTCCTTTTGGAACAGGATTTTTAGTAGTAGCTAAAGAAAAAATTTCAAAAATTTGGCCTTTAATGGCTGCTTACGAATCGATTTCGAATGATATTAAAAAATTTGAAACACTTGGAACTAGGGATTTTACTGCTGAAATTGCGATCAATGCTGCTTTAGATTTTGAAGAAAAAATAACCACAGCAATCAAATCAAATCGGCTTCATTATTTGCGGAAATTGACGATGGAATTACTCTCTAAAAATCCTTCAATTCAGTTTTTTACAAGTGAGAAACGTGAAGCGTCAAATGGCATGTTTTGCATCGGTTTTGAAGGATGGGAAG